>CAYPUW010000026.1:0-14472 GCA_964413925.1 uncultured Rhodobacter sp.
GCCAGTGCCATTGCGGCGGCGCTGACCGCGAGCAGGCTCGATTTGCAAACGCCGCTGCATCTGGCGCTGTCTTATGACGAGGAAATCGGCTGCATTGGTGTACGCTCGCTGGTGGAGATGTTGGCGCATGCGCCGCTGCGACCGGCCATGTGTATTGTTGGCGAACCGACCGGTATGGCGGTGGCGTCCGGGCATAAGGGCAAGGTTGCGCTCAAGGCGATTTGTCGGGGTCAGGAGGGGCATTCGGCGCTTGCTCCGATGGCGCTGAATGCGCTGCATCTGGCGGTGGATTTTGTCGGCGCTGTACGCGATTTGCAGGCGGAATTTGCCTCTGACGGGGCGCGGGACGGCGATTACGACGTGGCTTATACCACGCTGCATGTGGGCAAAATCAGTGGCGGGGTTGCGTTGAATATCGTTCCAAATCATGCGGTTGTGGAGTTTGAAATTCGCAATCTGGCCGAGGATGACCCCGATGAGATCGTTGCGCGGTTGCGCAAGACGGCAAGTGAGATCGTGGCGCGCGCGGGCCATCCGGCGGCGGGAATTGAGGTAGAGCGGAGCTGGTCTTATCCCGGTCTGGAGACGCCTTTGAGCGCGGATGTGATGGCTTTTGTGAAGTCGCTGACGGGGACCAATGGCTCGATCAAAATGGCGTTTGGCACCGAGGGCGGACTGTTTAGCGCCGAGCTTGGCATCCCGACGGTAATTTGCGGGCCGGGGCAGATGGCGCAGGGGCATAAGCCGGACGAATATGTGACGGCTCAGCAGTTGGCGGCTTGCGATGGTATGATGGCGGCGCTGCTGGCGCGGCTGGAGGCGGGGTTGTGAAATTGGTCATTGTGACGGGTGCTTTAAGCGGGTTTGGCGGCGGCGGATTTTTTGGTGAGTTTGCCGGAATAAACCTGCCATCCCCCTTCAAATCGCGCTAAACTGCGCCTAGATCAATGTTAATGTTATTTACTTAGCCGGGGGCAAGATGAGCGATTTTAGCGCACAGATTGAAAAATCAAAAACTGAGGTGAAAGCCGCACAAACCAAAATGGACGCTCTGACTGGTCGGATCGAAGCGGCGCGTAGCAAAGTCGATGGCAAGACCGAATTTGCGATTGATATTGAATACGCAACGCTCAATGATGTGCATAAGCACAGCGAAATGATGAACGCCAATATCGCCGAGCTGATTATGGGCTTGGACGATGTGACGGCAGGGTTTTCCAAAGACTTTGACGCCATGCGCGACAAGACCGGCTGGGAAAGCTTTGTCGGGGTTTTCAGCGGTGCCAAATCGGACAGCATGCGTCAGGAGCGGATGAGAACGGCCTCGATTGATGATAAGTTACAAGACCTTATCAGCAAATCTGACATCATTGTCGCGTTGCTTGAGAACCAGTTAACCTCGCTTAATGAGCATAAGGATCGCGTTGAAGTCAACCTGACCGAGACGCTGGATGACCGCGAAGCCACCGTGGTTGCGCTGGAAGGCTTGCGGGCGGATATTCTGGCGATGGACCCCAAAATCATCGATCTGGAGAACAAGATCAGCGTTGAACAGGACGCGGGCGCGCGCACAAAGCTCGAAAGCAAGCTGGCGACGCTCAATAGTAAATACAACGAGAAAGTGCAGGACGAGCAGGTTAAGCTGGCCAAATCGCAAACGCTGGAGCGCTATATCGAGACCGGAAAAACATGGATCGACAGCCTGCAAAATCAGGCCGCAACCCAGATGGTGCTGATTAACAAATTGCAAACAGACACCAAACAGCGGGTGGTTTTGTATGACGCGCTGACCAAATCGTTAAAAACCGCGCAACAGCAGGATGTGGCGCATCGGATCAACGAAATCGGTGTTCAGACCGACCAGCAAGCGCAAACCGCGATGGCCGCAATCGGTGCTGCCACCAACAGTCGCATGGCCGATATGATGGAAGGCCATGAGGACAACATGGTGTTCGCGCGTAAGGTTTTGGAAGAAAAAGCCAAGTCCGATGCGCGTTTCGTGCGCCGTTTTGAGAAGATCGTGCAAAAGCATGACAAGAATCTTTACGGGTCTTAGCTTGTGAGGCTCAGATGATTAAAACAGCGTTAACTTCTGACCATGTTCCATTGGCGGACGCGGTTGCGACGCGGCGATATTTTGCCAAGTTCGACCGGATTTTGGGCCATCTGGAGCAGGTGGCGCAACTCAGCGCGGCACCGGATGCAATCGGGGCGGTCGAGTTGGACGTGGTGGGGCGCTATTTGCGCGGGCTTTCGGCCTCGTTTGAGGCGCTCTCCAACAAGTATTTGATGGCGGGACGGGTGTCTGAATTGCTGCCAAAAACCTTGCAGATCGACGTGACCGATAGCGGTTTTCCGATCTATTCCGAGCTGTTGCAAATGGCCAATGACGCCCATCAAGTGGAGCAGCATCTGGGCGCGCTCCCGTCGGTGAGCGAGCTGAAAAAGGACATGGTGCGCCATATTCTCAACGAGTTGAGCGTGCCGAAAAAGCAGCAATTTGCCCTGTCGCAGCGGCTTTATTATGAGCGTTTGGCGGCGCGAAATCTGTTTTGGGCGCAAAACGATCCCAAGATTATCTGGCTTGGCACCCAAGATGACGGGCGACGAAAATATGCGGTGCATTGGGCGACTTATGACAGTCAGGTCAATATTCCGACCCTCTATTTCATGGTGCTGGAGGACACCGGCGACACCGCGTTGCCGCGCGATGAAATGCGCTGGCCGCAGGTGCAAAGCCACCTGATGGCGCAGGCGGTTTCGGCGCTAAAACTGGTGACAATTGCGCAGGGGTTTGATCAGGATTTCGAGCAGTTGCACCCGAAATTGCTGCGCCGATTGCACGTGGGACCGATGTATTCGGATCATTTCACCTTGCAGTCGGGGCCGCTGGCGGGGATTTTGGCCGATGCGGCTGGCGGGATTGGCAATGATTGGGCGCTGGCTTGGACGGTGGAAACGCTGACCTCGCAGCGCGTGGAAACCGAACGTAGGGGCTTTTTTGGCTCTGTTGAGCGCGAGATTTTTCGGCTTGATCACTTTGGCAAATCGGAGGCGGAAACCGGCGCGAGCGAGATCAAACGCGCGTTGATTTTGCCCCAGCGCCCCTATCAAGTGCTGAAGGAGCGCGACCCTCCGGGCTTTCGCGGGGTGAAGAAATTTGTGGTCAGCGAGGGCGACCAGATATTGAGCTATAATTAGCGGACGGGCCGGAAGATCGGGCGCGAAATTAACCAAATTGGCGGCAAAATTAACCATGAATAACGCACAAAACCTGATGGAATTGAAAGAGGACGCGATCCGCGCGCAATATGAGAGCGCGATGGCGTTGTTAAGCGGGTTTGATCACGCGCCGCGAATTGCCAAGGCGCGACTGGCAGCGACTTCAGCGGCTAAATCCGAGCGCTCGTCCGGGATTGGGGTCAGGCGGAGACCGTTTCGCTCGACTACGCCGGGGTTGGTGACGCGGCCAAATGCGCGGCCTCAAGGCGTGCATCTGATCGACACGATCAAGGCCGCCGATGACGGCGATGCACTGACCTCGCCGCAACAGGCGATGGTGTTGCAGTCGTTGCGCCGCGCGCTGGCCGTGGCCAAGCTTGTGGGCGATTTATATGGCGAGCAAACCGGGCTTGACGCGCTAAAGCGTGACAATCTGGCCGGACGTTTGGCGGGGGAGATGTCAGTACGGTTTTCAGAGATGTTAACGGCCAATGCATTGATTTCGTTATTTGTTTTTGCCAGCATGACCAATTTTCTGATGGCCACAAACGGTGCGGATACGGCGGAAAATGTCGAGATTGGCGAGGTTGATGAAGTGCTGACGGACAATCCCGGTTTGGCGCTGGAGGGCGCGCTTTGGGAGCTGGATCAGGCGATTGCGACCCATGCACAGACCGAGAACCAAGTGATCGGGGTGGTCAAATCCTTTACCGAAAAGCTGATGGAAAAGGTTGCGCGACGCGGCGCTGTGGCGGCGGGACTGGAGGCGTTCAACGCAGCTTCTTATCGGGTGGAGGCGGACGGGTTCGAGGTGTCGGGCTTTGCGCCGGCGCATAAGGCGCGATCCGCAAAACTAACGATGGCGTTTAAGAAACCGACCGAGGTTGTGGGCAATCATATCGCCAAATATCAGGCGATGAAGCTGTCTAAAATGCTCATGGCGTATGATTTCAAGCGCCAGTTGAACCCGTTTGCCGAGTTGGGGGGATTCATCTTTACCTTTATGGGCGACGGGATGCCCGGCACCGGAAAAACCACGCTTATTCAGATGATGGCAGGGCTGATTTCGGGCTATTGCGAGGTTGCCGGTTATCCGTTTCGCTATCAAAATCTGGGCACGGACAGCATTGATAGCTATCAGGGGAAATCGGCGCAAAACGCCAAGGCGTTTATCAATAATGTGCTTGATCCCAATGTGATTGGCTTTGGCACCATCGACGATATTGATCAGTTGGCGGGTAAGCGCGGGGATCGACAATCAAGCGCCGGACAGCTTGAAATTACTGCGGTTTTGATGGAGAGTTTTGCTGGCGCAAACACGGTTATTCGTGGCAATTGCACGTTTGGAATGTTCAGCAATTATCCCGAAAATGTCGATGATGCCCTGCGCCAGCGGGCGGGGGCGCGGTTTTTGGTGGATGGGCCGGTCAGTCGCGAGGACTATGTGGATATTTTGTATCTACTGCTGGGCGACAACCATGATATTGATGTCGGCGCGCATGATCTTTTTGCCGCTCAGGAGATAAAACGCGCCGTCGCGGCCTCGTTTTCGGGGCATGGGCGACCGCAAGAACACGCACTTGCGGATGTGTTTGATCGAGTCGCTTCGCAGCTTGGTACGCTTGATACTATTGCCAAGATGGGGGCGTATTTGAAGGCGATTCAACAGGCCGATGCGCGCTTTACCGGACGCGCGATCAAGAATATTACCGATGCGGTGAAGGTGCGGGCGATGGATGTTGAATTGCCTGATGAGTGGATGGAAAAGCCCGAGCTGTTTTTGTTTCAGGATTACGCGACCAAGACCGCGATGCTGAAGGATTTGATGCAGCCGATCACCACGGATATGCTGTTGCAAGAGATCAACCGTTATGCCGATAGCGAGTTTCGGTATGCGGATAAATCCGACGAGGCGGCGATTGAGGCGGCGGTGCGCGATATGGGTCGGATGGCTGCGGCCAAGGCGCGGTATTTAGGGGGGGAAGAAACATGAGTTTAGTGATCAATTGGCTGGTCTTGCTGATCTTCAGCGGGGCCGGAGTTTATATCGCTCAATGGGTGATTTCCCAGAGCTATGAGCATTGGAAAGGGCCAGCAAATCCGGTCTCGGTCGGGTTTTTATATGCATTGATTATCGCGAGCGTGGTCGGGTTTTCGTATATCGGGGCGTTGGTGGTTTATAACAAAATTCTGGTCGATGGTGCGTTTTTGACGTTCAATGGCGCGAGCGGCGGCGTCAAGTTTTTGCTGGTGTTTTCCGGGGTCTGGTACGCGCTGATTTACGCATGGCCCTCGCGGCACGGACTGGGGCGCAAATGAAGCGGCTGATTGAAAAGGGGCTGATGTTTGGCAATCTGTTTGAGGTCCGCTCGGCTGCTTTGGTGGAGCGGTATCGGCGCGCGCTTAAGCACCTGACCGGGCGAGAAACGACGCTGACGGATTTCCATCTGGATATCTCGGGCTATAGCCCGGAAATCGGGGACGAGTTGGGCGATGATACCTATCTTAACCCAAATGGGTGTAACCGCCAATTTATCTTGCTGTCGACTAAACAGAAAACTGCTCCACTGTTAAACAGCACGTTTTCAACATCTTACGGGATATTGAAACAATTCATCGAGGAGAACGAGGCGCAGATTTTCGCGTTGACGGCGCGGGATGCGGTGGCCGGTGAGTTGGTTAACTCGGTGATGAGCGTGTCTGATCCGGCGCGGCTTTTCAAGATCAGGAAGGTGGAAATCGAGGCGGATACCACCCAAAACCACGTGGCGGATGCGGCTGAATTGATGAAGAAGATCGCGCAGTTTCAGACCGAGAATGACGCTTGGTGGGACGATGATTTGATTGCCGAGATGATCGGATTGGCGCGGGTGTCGGGTGATATCACGCGCAATCCGGTCAGCCTTAGGACCAGCAGTTTCCGGCAGGATAATTTCTATACCTCGCATTTTGGCGGCATCTATATTTTCCGCGATGCGCGCGCGCCTGCCGCGATCAGGGTGTTGGGGTCGGATGACGAAAATGCGCTACCAATCGAGACGGTTTACCAGTTTGATGACCGCGACGGGCTGGCGCAGTTTTTGGCCAAAAACCATCTCGTCGAGAGTATCGTTTCGGCGCGAAACCTCAATGCGGGGGCGCTATTGCGACAGAGGCTCGACTTTATTTTGGTGGACACGGCGGCCACTGCCGGTGAGGATTTGGGAGGGATGACGCGCATGGAATTGCGGCGTGCAGCAAGGCGTCATCTGGAGGCTTTGCCGCCGGAATATCACACGCTAAGCGACCTTTTGCGCTCGGTCGAGAACGGCGATGACTGGCCGGAAATCACCGCCGAACACCCGGCTTATTTTTACACGCTGCGCGCGGCGCAAACCAAGGATCGCGACCTCGTGAACATGCTGCTCGCCGAGCTTTCACCGATGGATGTGCGCCAGCTTTTCATCTGTCACAAACAAGCGTTTTATCGCGCTTATCACGGCTGGAGCGAGGTTAAGAAATCTTATGTGGCCAATTTTCTGGCGGCGGAATATTCGGTCGATAAAGCCGGTGCGCGGGCGGCATTATTCGGGCCTGAACCGGGGATGGAGGAGGCGTTGGCGGAGCCTGCGCCAGCTCGCCAGCGGCGGGCGGCGGCAATTCCTCGCGTGGCCGCTGAGGAGATCATTCGGCGGGTCGGGCCTTGGGGTTCGGTTGGGCGCTCGTCATGATCGGTGCATGGCGAATTTTGCTGCTTGGATTCGTGGTCTTGAGCGCAATTTACGTCTATTTGTCGATCCGTGGTCGGTGGCGTGCGAAAATGGCGCTGGAGGCAGAGTTTGCAGCGCGCGATGAGCCGGATAACAGCGAGGCGGCGCGTGACAAGTTTGTGGCCGAGGGCTTGCAAGCCTATCGGCACTCGTTGCGGCGAAAGCTGATCCTCGGGGTATATATCGTGCCGTTTTTAATAGTGATAACAATGGTCTATGTGACCAACTATATGTGAAGGACAACAAGATGCGATACGCAAAATGGACGCTGATCTCGCTGGTGGTATTGTTGGCGACGTTGTTTTTGAACTATACTTTGCCGCAACATGACGTGGTCAGGATCACCGGAACCGAGGTGATCCGGCAGGATTTTTCCGGCTGGAATCGGATATTTTACGCCCAACCCGACAGCGGTAACGCGAACTTGGCCAATCGGGATTTGCGGCTGATCAACGCAGCATTTCCCGATGGCAGCATCATGGTTTATCGCAACGAGGATACCGGCTGGGGCTGGCCGCCTTATTTCAAGTTTGACACCTCGAACTTGCAGGCGCAGGCGGCGGATTTGGTCTCTACCAAGGCGCAGCCGCGCTATGCGGTGGTGACCCAATATGGCTGGCGGATCATTTTCGGTTCGATCTATCCAAACGTGGTTAATATCCGCGAGGTTACCGACCCGAATGTGACGATTATTCCGTGGTTCAATATCGTGTTTTTAACCCTGCTGGCGCTGGTGTTTTTGCGCATCTACCGCTGGGTCCAGAGCTTTCGCAAACGGCGGATTGATCCGATGCTGGAGGATGTGAGCGAGGTTTGGGACAAGATGGAGGATCAGGCCGAGACGGCGCAAAAATCTGCGAGCGGTGTGGTCGGACGCGTGGTTGCGTGGCTGGGGACTTGGCGGGCCAAGAGGTAAATTGGGGTATGAAAAGCTAGGTTAGGGCGGTGCCCGGCCTGGAGGGGGCGAAAAGCGCCCTCCGGGGGGAGGTCGGGCGCTGACCGGGCCGCCCTGGCGACCCGATCGGGAATTGGGCAATATCCGCCATCTATATCCCGTCATCGCGCGGGGCGAAGCTGTCGGGGAAGGCGCGCTCCCACCGGCTGAGAAACTCGATCTCGTCGGGGGAGCATTGGCCGCGTTCTTTGAGCAAAAAGCCCGGTGGGGGGCAGGGATAGGCTTCGTCGCCGGTGATCATCGCGCCGTTGTTTTGGCGCATCAGAAAATGGCGGGGCAGGAACTTGTTGGGGTGCTCAAGTCCGGCGGCTCCGGTCATTTCGGCCAATGCTTTCATGGTGTTGTCGTGAAACCGCGCCACGCGTTGGGATTTATCGCCGACATCAATCGCTCGCTGACGCACCGGATCTTGGGTGGCGACGCCGACCGGACAGCGGTTGGTGTGGCAGGCTTGGGCCTGAATGCAGCCAAGCGCGAACATATAGCCGCGCGCCGAATTGATCCAGTCCGCCCCCAGCGCCAACACCCGCGAAATGTCGTATGCGGTGATCAGTTTGCCCGAGGCGCCGATCCTGATTTTGTCGCGCAATTGCACCCCGCGCAGGGTGTTGTGAACAAAGGTCAGCCCCTCGGTCAGGGGCATTCCAAGGTGGTTGGCAAATTCGAGCGGGGCCGCGCCCGTGCCGCCTTCTTTGCCGTCAACCACGATGAAATCGGGCAGGATGCCGGTTTTTATCATCGCTTTGACAATGCACATAAACTCGCGTCTGTGGCCGACGCAGAGCTTGAAACCGACGGGTTTGCCGCCGGAGCGTTCGCGCAAAAGGGCGATAAACTCCATCATCTCGATCGGGGTTGAAAAGGCGGTATGGGCGGCGGGGGATTCGCAATCCTTACCCATGGCGATACCGCGCGCCTCGGCTATTTCGGGGGTGATCTTGGCGGCGGGCAGCACGCCTCCGTGGCCGGGTTTGGCACCTTGGCTGAGCTTGATCTCGATCATCTTGACCTGATCTTGCACTGCTTGTTCGGCGAATTTATCGGCGTCGAATTTACCATCCTTGCCGCGACAACCAAAATAGCCCGAACCGATCTCGTAGATCAGATCGCCGCCACCTTGGCGGTGGTAACGGCTGATTCCGCCCTCGCCGGTGTCATGGGCAAAACCGCTGGCCTTGGCCCCGGTGTTGAGCGACAGGATCGCGTTGGCAGACAGCGCACCAAAGCTCATGGCCGAGATGTTATAGATCGAGGCGTTATAGGGTTGGGTGCAATCGGCACCACCGATGAGAACGCGAAAGTCGCTATCCTCGATATGTTTGGGTTGCACCGAATGGGTCAACCACGAATAGCCGGCATCATAAACCCGTTTGCGGGTGCCAAAGGGGCGCTTATCCTCGACCCCTTTGGCGCGCTGATAGACGATGGAGCGGGCGTCGCGGCTGAACGGTTCCTCGTCTTGGTCGCTTTCGATCAGGTATTGGCGGATCTCGGGGCGCATCCCCTCGAACATGAACCGCATGTGGCCGACCACCGGATAGTTGCGCAGGATCGAGTGGCGCGGCTGGATGATGTCGTAAATGCCCAACAGCGAGAGCCAGCCAAACAGCGCCGTGGGCAGCGCGAACCACAGGGACCACGGCAGGCTGATGATGGCGGCGATGGTTAGCGCCACGACCAGAATAAAGGGGATATAGCGCTGGAGGCTTTTGAGGTTTGTCATATTTCTGCTTTCCTGACGGCTCGTTCAAAGGGCGGTTGGCCTTGGATCATGCTGCTCGTATCTATCAGGGATAGTGGAGGCTTTGGCGCGGTTCAAGCCTGCGCCCAAAAGCTTCACGGCCAGTTGAGCGTTGCGCGAGGGGGGGTTGACGCTTAGGTTTTGGTAAAAAACCGCGAGGATGATGTGAGCACACCCGAGATTATGCACCAGTTGCGCCACGCGATCCGCCAGCGGCAGGGTGATCTGGTCGCGTTGACGCAAGCCTTGGTTCGCATCCAGACGGTGAACCCGCCGGGGCGGAACTATCACGAGATTTGTGCGTTTCTGGCGGCGCGATTGCAGGCTGGCGGGTTTGCTTGCCAGATGATCCGCGCGACCGGAAGCGTTGGTGACAGCGATGAATTTCCGCGCTGGAATTTGGTGGCACGTCATGAGGGTTCTGCGGCAGGGGAGTGCGTTCATTTCAATTCGCACCATGATGTGGTCGAGGTTGGTCACGGCTGGAGCGTTGATCCGTTTGGCGCTGATATAAAGGACGGGCGGATTTACGGGCGCGGGGCGTGTGACATGAAAGGTGGGTTGGCGGCGTCGATTATTGCCGCCGAGACGTTCATTGCCACCTGTCCCAACTATCGCGGTGCGGTCGAGATTTCGGCCACGGCGGATGAGGAAAGCGGCGGCTTTGGCGGGGTGGCCTATCTGGCGGAGCGGGGATTTTTTGCGCGAGATCGCGTCGATCATGTGATCATCCCCGAGCCTTTGAACAAAGAGCGGATTTGTCTGGGTCATCGCGGCGTTTGGTGGGCCGAGATCGAGACCAAGGGGCGCATTGCCCACGGCTCGATGCCGTTTCTGGGCGATTGCGCCGTGCGCCATATGGGGGCAGTGATCGCCGAGATGGAGGAGACGCTGTTTCCTGCGCTGGCGGCGAAACGCACCCAAATGCCGGTGGTGCCGGAGGGGGCGAAACAGTCGACGCTGAACATAAACTCGATCCACGGCGGGGCGGCGGTAGAGGGCGAGGATTACAGCGGATTGCCCACACCTTGTGTGCCGGATCGCTGTAAAATGGTCATTGACCGACGGTTTTTGATGGAAGAGAGCGTGTCTGAGGTTCGCGGCGAGATGGTGGAGTTGCTGGATCACCTCAAAGCGACTCGGTCTGATTTTGACTATAGTATCAGGGACATGCACACGGTGGTGCCGACCATGACCCAACAGGATGCGCCGATCGTGACCACTGTTGCGCGCGCGATTTCGCAGGTTCTGGGACGTGATCCCGATTATGTGGTGTCGCCCGGCACCTATGATCAAAAGCATATCGACCGGATTGGAAAGTTGAAAAACTGTATCGCCTACGGGCCGGGAAGGCTTGATCTCGCGCATCAACCGGATGAGTGGATCGGGGTTGAGGATATGCTTGATAGCGCCGAGGTGATGGCGCTGAGTTTGCATGATTTGCTTGGGGGCGGGGCGTGAAAGCGGTTTTCGGCGCAGTGCCGAGAGACGCGCCACGCATCGGTGCGACGAAATTAAGGTGGTGACATCCGGCTTTTTAGAATTGTTCTAAAGTTCTTGACAAAATACCTCGGGATAGGCATATCTGTTGATGAACAACCAAGGACGCGTGATGTTTATCCAGACCGAATCCACCCCCAACCCGGCCACGTTGAAATTTCTGCCGGGGCAATCCGTGCTTGAAACTGGCACGGCTGATTTCGTGACCGCCGACAAGGCCGTCAATTCGCCGCTGGCCATGCGGATTTTTGCGATCAGCGGTGTTACGGGGGTATTTTTCGGCGTGGATTTCGTCACCGTGACCAAGGAAGAACCCCTCAACTGGGACCACCTGAAGCCCGCCATCCTTGGCGCGATCATGGAGCATTACCAGTCGGGCCAGCCGGTTATCGAGGGCGCGAATGAGCAATCTGGACACACGGCTCATGACGGGCCGGATGCGGAAATTGTCAACCAGATCAAAGAGTTACTGGATACACGCGTGCGCCCTGCAGTGGCGCAGGATGGCGGCGATATCACCTTTCACGGGTTTGATCGCGGTATCGTCTATTTGACCATGAAGGGCGCTTGCGCGGGTTGCCCCTCCTCTACCATGACCTTGAAAATGGGCATTGAAAACCTGTTGCGCCACTATATTCCCGAAGTGACCGAGGTGCGCCCGGTTGCCGCCTGATCCCATTGTTTTGGCGTTTGATACATCGGCCGCGCATTGCGCGGTCGCTTTGCTTTGCGGGCAGGATTTATTGGCCGCGCGCGTGGACGAGATGGCCCGTGGTCAGGCCGAGCATCTGATGCCGATGATGGTTGAGGTTCTCTCGGGTGCCGGTCTTGACTGGCCTAATCTTGCCGCGATCGGGGTTGGCGTGGGGCCGGGAAATTTCACCGGCATTCGTATCTCGGTTTCAGCGGCGCGGGGCTTGGCGTTGAGCCTTGAGGTTCAGGCCATTGGCGTGACCGGGTTTGAGGCGATTACGCTTGGTCGCGTGCGGCCAATTTGGGCCACCCTCCCCGCCCCGCGCGAGAGAGTTTATGCACGATATCAAAGCGATACAGCGCGTGAGCCGGTCCATATGCTGGCCGAGGACTTCGCCGCGCAAACCGCGCAAGCTGATGCGCCAATCCTTGATTTGACGGATATTTCTGCCGCACGCTTTGTCGAGAATATCGCCCGCCGCGCCTTGGCCAAACTGGGGCAGGACAACCCGCGCCCGACCCCGCTTTATATGCGCGCGGCGGACGCGGCCCCCTCGCGCGACAAAGCTCCGGCAATTTTGCCGTGAACGCGCGCGAAATGGCCGAAATCCACGCGCTTTGCTTTCGCTCGCCCCGACCTTGGCGCGCGGATGAATTTAGCGAGCTTTTGGCCTCAAACGGTGTGTTCACCTGCACCAGAGCCAAGGGCCTGATCCTTGGTCGGTTGGCTGGACCGGAGGCCGAGATACTGACCTTGGCGGTGGTGCCAGACGCACAACGACAGGGGATCGCAAGCGAATTGCTGGATGAGTTCGAGCGCACAGCCCGTCAAAACGGTGCGGTGCAGCTGTTTTTAGAGGTGGCAAACACCAACCAAGGGGCGCTCGCGCTATATCGTAAACACCAGTACCGCGATGCGGGTATTCGCAAAGATTATTACGCGTCACCCACCGGACAAAAGGTCTCGGCCTTGGTGATGAGCAAACTCTTATCGCCTGCACACGAGACCTGAAAACGCCAAACTCCGGCACAAAACCTCATTTATTGAATAAACGGTAAAATAACGGTTGACCACTCACGAGGGGTTCGGTCTTAATTGTGCATGGTCATCTGCTGATCCGGGTCTTTCTTGGCGTTCAGGTCCAACGAGACCCCTGCGACCTTAAAAATAAAGTACAACACGGGAGAGAAAAATGTCCTTTATGAAAGTTATACTTGGCAGCGCCAGCGTGATTGCAATCACTGCAACCGCTGTGTTCGCCGAACCTGCCATCGTTTACGACCTTGGCGGCAAATTCGACAAATCCTTCAATGAAGCTGCGTCCCACGGCGCTGCCAAATGGAAGAAAGAAACCGGCGGTAATTTCCGCGAGATCGAAATGTCCTCGGAAGCCCAGCGCGAGCAAGCCCTGCGGCGTCTGGCCGAGAAAGGCAACAACCCGATCGTGATGACCGGCTTTGCTTTTGCCTCGTCGCTTGAAAAAGTTGCCCCTGATTTCCCCGATACCAAATTCGTCATTATTGATATGGTGGTGAACCAACCGAACGTGCGCTCGGTGGTGTTTAAGGAGCAGGAAGGATCTTATTTGATGGGCGTTGCCGCTGCCAAGGCCTCTAAAACCGGCACGGTTGGCTTTATCGGTGGGATGGATATTCCGCTCATTCGCAAGTTTGCGTGTGGCTATGTGCAGGGCGTCAAGGCCACAGCACCTAATGACACGGTGATCCAGAATATGACCGGCACGACACCTGCCGCGTGGAACGATCCGGTCAAGGGTGCCGAGCTGACCAAAGCGCAGATCAGCCAAGGTGCTGATGTGGTTTATGCCGCCGCTGGTGGCACCGGCGTTGGCGTTTTGCAAACCGCCGCTGACGAGGGGATTTACTCGATTGGTGTGGACAGCAACCAGAACTACCTGCATCCCGGCTCTGTTTTGACTTCGATGATGAAGCGCGTGGACGTTGCGGTTTACAACGCTTTCTCTGAAGGTGCTAATCTGAAAACCGGCTTTAACGTTCTGGGTCTTGCCAATGGCGGGATTGATTATGCGCTGGATGACAACAACAAAGGCATCTTTACCGCCGGTATCAAAGCCGCCGTGGACGACGCGAAAGCCAAGATCATCTCGGGTGAGATCAAGGTGCATGATTATATGTCCGACAACGCCTGCCCGGTAGAATAAGAGCCTAGATCGTGGCTAATACACAAGATCAGGGGCGGCAGGAAACTGTCGCCCCAGCTATTGAACTTATCGGCATCTCCAAGGCATTTGGTCCGGTTCAGGCGAATAAAGACATCTCTTTATCGGTGGCCAAAGGCACGATCCACGGCATTGTCGGAGAAAATGGCGCGGGTAAATCCACTTTGATGTCAATCCTTTACGGGTTTTACAAGGCGGATGCTGGCGAGATTTACATCAACGGCAAGCTGACCCCGATCAGCGACAGTCAGGCCGCGATTGCTGCGGGCATTGGCATGGTTCACCAGCATTTCAAGCTGGTCGAAAACTTTACGGTTCTGGAGAATGTAATCCTTGGTGCCGAGGGTGGCGCTTTGTTACGCCCCTCTCTGGCCAAAGCGCGCGCAGTTCTGGTGGAACTGGCGCGCGAAT
>CAYPUW010000027.1:0-13866 GCA_964413925.1 uncultured Rhodobacter sp.
AAAAAGGAACTACGCGAATGTCTCTTAAAGTCAACTCTGCACCCTCGCTGGAAAAGGGTAAAGGCATCTCCCCCTCGCTTGGCGCAAAACTTCGGGCGCGGCGGCGGGATCGGGGAATGACCTTACATGGCGTGGCCAAGGCGGCGGGGTTGAGCACGGGGTTTATTTCGCAGATCGAGCGCGATATTACCACGCCATCGCTCTCGTCGCTGGTTTCTGTGGCGCAGGTTCTAGACATACCGGTGCGTGATTTGCTGTCCCAACCCGAGGCTCAAGGGCCGCTGACCCGCCATAACGAGCGTCCGGTTTATTCGGTTGGTGACAAGGCCGTAAGCTATGAACGTTTGTCCTCTAATTTTCCCGACCATGTGCTGCGCAGCGTTATTGTGCATGAACCTCCCGGCCACAAGGCCGAACCTATCAGCCATGACGGAGAAGAATTTATTTTAGTTCTGGAAGGCGAGATAACGGTCGAGGTCGCCGGAGTTCGCAACGTGATCAAAACCGGTGACTCGCTGCATTTTCCATCGACCACCGTGCATTCCACATGGAACCACACCGATCATACCACGACCATTTTATGGGTGGGGACCATGGATGTTTTTGGCGAGGACGGCAACCGGCCCGACCCCATTCACCGTATCTCGTCCGAAGGGAAAGCGCCGTGACTCTCGCGCTTATGGAAAATTTCGCCAATCTGATATCCGCAAAGGAAAACCAGCCGCAGGCCAGTTTCAGCGGGCTAAATACCCTTGCCGACAGCCTTGTGGGCGCGCGTCTGTTCACCCTCACCGCGGTCGATTTCCAGCGTCAGGAAGCAACACGCATTTTCTCGAACATGCCAGAGGCATATCCCCGTCAGGGGACCAAACCGATCCTCAGCGACGCTTGGTCAGAACGGGTTCTGAAACGTTCCGAAACCTTCGTGGCCAATACAATCGACACCATTGCCAAGGTATTTTTTGACCATGAGCTAATTCGCTCTTTGGGGTGCGAATCCGTCCTCAACATTCCTGTATCCGTTGCCGGACAAGTGATTGGAACGATCAACTGCCTGCATGTGTCGGGTCACTACACGCCAGAGCGGGTGCGCCTTGCTCGGCATCTCAGGCTGCCCGGTGCCGCCGCATTCCTGTTGCAACAATCAGACCTTATCCCCGGAGACCATTGATGGCCCAGAAATCAATCCGCGTTGCCACTGATGTTGGCGGAACATTCACCGATCTGGTGTGCTTTGAAACCGATCTTGAAACGGGTGCCTTCAGCGTGCGCACCGCCAAATCCGACACCACGCCGCCAAATTTCGAGGTCGGAGTTCTGAATGTTTTGGCCAAGGGCGGCGTTGATCCGGCCACGGTCGGGTTTCTGGCGCATGGTACAACTGTCGTGATCAACTCGCTGACCGAGCGCAAAGGGGCCAAGGTTGGCCTGATCACCACCGAAGGATTTCGCGACACGCTGGAAATCTCACGCGGTAACCGTCCGGATTTTTTCAACCTGCATTACGAGAAACCCAAGCCCTTCGTGGCGCGTTATCTGCGTCGCGAAGTTGGCGGAAGGATGTCTTACAAGGGCGTGGAGATGCGCCCTTTGGACCTGTCCGGACTCCCTGAAATTCTGAATGGTTTTCGCGCTGAAGGTGTGGACGCGGTGGCTATTTGCTTTTTGCATGCCTATGCCAACACCACCCATGAGGCCGCCACACTGGCCGAAGTTACCCGCCTCTGGCCCGAGGTTGCGGTGGTTTCGTCGCATCAAATTACCCGTGAGTGGCGCGAATACGAGCGCACCAGCACCACGGTTCTTTCGGCCTATGTGCAACCCGCCGCCGAACGGTATTTGCAGCGGCTCGACCAAGGCTTGAAGGACAAGGGTTTTAACGGCAGCCCTTACATAATGCAGTCAAACTGCGGCGTAGACTCGCTCGCGTCGGTCTCTAAAACCCCGATCACCATGGTTGAATCTGGTCCTGCATCCGGGTTTTGGGGCGCAGCGGAGTTGGGCAAGACAATCGGCGAACCCAATGTCCTTGCGCTGGATATCGGCGGCACAACGGCGAAATGTTCGCTGATAGAAAACGGGCAGATCACCATTAAAACCGATTACTGGATCGAGCGAGACCGCAGTTCGGCGGGCTATCCGATCATGGTGCCGGTGGTTGATCTGGTTGAAATCGGCAATGGTGGTGGTTCGATTTCCTGGGTTGATAATTTCGGCAAGTTGCATGTAGGACCACAATCGGCAGGGGCGCTTCCTGGCCCTGCCGCCTATGGCAAGGGCGGGGTTCAGGCCACCACCACCGACGCCAACCTTTTGCTGGGCCGCATTAACAAGAACTTCTTTTGTGGCGGTGAGGTCACGGCGGATATGGATGCCGTGGGCAAGGCCCTTGATGTGGTCGGCGAGAAATTGGGGAGCGATAAAATCGAGGCGGCGCGTGGCATTGTTCGCATCGCCAACAACAATATGGTCAACGCACTCAAGCTGATATCGCTCAATCGCGGCTTTGATCCGCGCGATTTCACGATGGTTGCTTTTGGCGGTGGCGGTGGCATGCACGCGGTCGCGCTAGCTCAGGAACTGGGTGTGAAAAAAGTTGTCATCCCTGCCGGAGCCGCCGTGTTCTCGGCATGGGGTATGATGATGTCAGACCTCAGGCGTGACTATTTCGTCACCCATCTGGCCAATCTGACAGCAGGCTCGGGCGGGGATATCGAGCAGGTGTTTGCAGAGGCCGAGACCCAGGCGCTGGCGCAATTCAGCGGCGAAGGAATCGATGCCTCGGCGATAAAATTCCAGCGTCTTGGCAAGTTTCGCTATCAAAATCAGGAACATACCACCGAAGTTCTGCTGCCCGAAGGCAAGGTTACAGACGCGCGTATCGCCGCAATCGACACCGCATTTCGCGACACATATGAGCGCGAATATACCTATCGCCTGGACGCCCCCGTTGAAATGGTCGGCATCCACCTTGTGGCTTCGGCAGAGGTCGGCAAATTGACGCTGAAAGAACAACCCCAAACCGGGGCTAATGCCAGCAAGGCGAAAAAGGGCCAGCGCGACGTGGATTACGCGCTGGAGGGGACGCATCAAGCGACCATATATGATGGCGAAAAACTGGAAAGTGGCATGAGCTTTGGCGGACCGGCCATCATTGAAGACCCCGGAACCACCATCGTCATCCACCCCGGAAACCATGTAAAAGTGGACGGTTACGGCAACCTTCACATCACGTTCAATCAATAGGAGGGACCGAGATGAGCGACGCCAGCAACGACCCGATCACCCTTGAAATCATCCAGAACTCGCTTCAGGCTGCGGCCGACGAGATGTTCGCGGCCATGCGCAAAACCGCCATGAGTTCGATTATCTACGAGGTGCTGGACATGGGCACCGCCATCATGGACGCGCGCGGTAATCTGGCCTGCTCGGGGGCTGGAATTCCGGCCTTTGTTGGGGTTCTCGACAAAGCCGTACAGGTGATCTTGGCCAAACATGATCAGCCCGGCGAGATCGAGCCGGGTGATATTTTCGCCACCAATGATCCCTATTATGGCGGGGTCACGCATCTCAATGACATCATCGTCGCAATGCCGGTTTTTGCCGAGGGGCGGGTGATCGCCTGGACTGCAAATATCGCGCATAATTCCGATGTCGGCGGCATGGCCCCGGGCTCACTCAGCGGCGATGCCACGGAAATATTTCAAGAGGGGCTGCGTCTGCCCGCGATCAAGATCATATCCAAAGGCGCGCCCATTGCCCCGGTGATGGACATAATCACGGTCAATTCACGAATGCCGGATATCCTCAGGGGCGATGTTTGGGCCGCAATTGCATCGACCCGGATCGGGGCCAAGAGGCTTGAGGATCTGGCAGCGAAATATAGCGTCTCCACATTCGAGAAAGCCATGTCGTCTTTCATGGATTTCGGCGAGAAAGTCTCGCGGGCGGAGCTGGAAAAGCTGCCGCGCGGCACGTTTGAGTTGTCCGAGGAACAGGATGACGGCAGCATTTTCAACGTCAAGATCACCATTGCCAAGGACAGCTTTACCGTCGATCTGCTAGACAATCCCGATCAGTCGCCCGGTCCGGTCAACACCAGCCGTGACGGGGTGATGGTGGCAGTGCAGATGATTTTCAAATCCCTGACCGACCCATATTCGCCCTGCAACGAAGGCTCGTTTCGCCCGATCCGGTTGCTCACGCGCGAGGGCAGCGTTTTTCACGCCAAGGAACCGGCCCCGATCGGGTTTTATTACGAAATCGAGCTTCGGGTGTATGATTTGATCTGGCGTTGTCTTGCACCGGTGGTGCCCGATCGTCTGGCGGCAGGACATTTTGCCTCGGTTTGCGGCACCTTCGTGGGCGGTATTCACCCCGATACCGGGCGGCAATATACCATCATCGAACCGCAACTTGGCGGCTGGGGGGCCAGTGCCGTGCGCGACGGCAATTCGGCGATTTTCTGCGGCTTTCACGGCGAGACATATAATTGTCCGGCCGAGATCAACGAGGCGCGAAACGGGCTGATCGTTGACCGTATGGAGCTGAATCTGGAAACTGGCGGCGAAGGCAAATTCACCGGCGGGCGCGGCATTCGCATGGATTATCGCCTGCGCACGGATAACGGATTTTTAACCGCCGGATATACGCGCTCGAAATTCCCCGCTTGGGCGCTGGAAGGCGCGCGTGAAGGCTCGTCCAATTACATCGAAGTGATCCGCAAAGACGGCGCAACCGAGCGTTTTGCCTTTGTGTCGGGTCTGACCACCAACAAGGACGATGTTATCCGTGTGGTCACCGGCAATGGCGGCGGGCTGGGCGATCCTGCCGAGCGTGATCCCGCAGCTATTGCGATGGACATCAAAAACGGCCTACTGACGCGCGAACACGCCCGCGAAGTCTATGGTTACACAGGGTGAGCGAGAGGCACAGGATCATGAGCAAAACCTCGACACGCCTCGACGATCTGCGCCACAGGATGCACACGCGCGGTGTTGATCTGCTGGCAATCGGGCCGGGAGCGCATATGCGCTGGCTTCTGGGGTTTAGCCCACACCCTGACGAGCGCCCTTGCCTGTTGTTTATCACGACGCATAGCGCGGCCTTTCTGATGCCGTCTCTTAACGTCGAGGATGTTCGAAATCGCACGGCTACTCCCCTTTTCCCGTGGACCGATGATGACGGGCCGGATCTCGCCCTTGCGCAAGCTTTGCAATCAATCGACGCATTATCGGCCAAAACGGTAGCTCTTGACGAAACCATGCGCGCCGATTTCGCGCTATTGCTGCTGGGGCAATTGCCGCATGCGGCCCATCGGTTTTCCAGTGATACCATTGGCGCGCTGCGCATGATCAAGGACGTTGATGAATATGGCGAGCTTAAGAAAAATGCGCTCATCGCCGATCGCGCCTTAAACGCCGGTCTGGCGGCGCTGCGCCCCGGTATGCGCGAGATTGAATTAATGAATGTGATCAAGGAGCACTTTGCGACCGAGGGTGCCCCGATGTTGTTTGGCATTGTTGGTTCTGGAGCAAACGGGGCTTTTCCCCATCACGAAACCGGAGAGCGGATTATCGAGATCGGCGATGTTATCGTGATTGATATCGGTGGTCAAAAAGACCGCTACCCCTCCGATATGACCCGCATGGCGGTGATCGGTTCGCCACCAAAGGGGTATGACCAGGTTCATGCAATTGTCGAAGCCGCAGTACAAGCGGCCATGACTATCGCCCGGCCCGGTGCGCGCGCCTGTGATGTTGATGCCGCCGCGCGCGGGGTCATTGTCGAGGCAGGGTATGGCAATTATTTCGTGCATCGCACCGGCCACGGACTGGGGGTTGAAATCCACGAGCCACCCTTCATCTCGGCCAGTTCCCAAACCCTGCTGGAACCGGGCATGGTGTTCTCGATTGAACCGGGAATTTATCTGCCGGGGCGCTTTGGCATCCGGCTTGAGGATATCGTGATCCTGCGCAAAGACGGTCCGGAGATCCTTTCGGGCCTGTCGCGCGACCTAGTCCGGCTGGACGCAAATGAGGCTCGTAAATGACCGCCGCCGACGATCAGATCACGGCGATGCCGTCATTTCGCCAAGCAATGGCCGCGCCGGTCATCGCTGATCGCGCCGTTGAGCAATCTACGGATGTCGATCTTGACACGACCATGACCAAAATTCTTCTGGATTACAAACGGGGCCGCCAGCATCAGGCTGCCAAGAGGTTTCGTAATCTGATAACTCATCTTGGCTTTGACGTTGACTTGCCACTTATTCACCAAAGCGAAAAACTCGACGAAGGCACCGCTTGCCTGTTGATCTTCGAGCTGTTGTTCCTCATCAACAGCCGCACCACTCCGACACGCGAACAGCTATGGCAATATGTTGATTCAGTGGCGCTTTTTGATCCCGACGATGTCATTTGCCACGGCGCTATCTATAATATCACGCTGGTTTTCTTCTTTCGCGACAGCGATATGGCGGCCGCGTTTCAACTGGCTGAAACGGCAATGAAGGCCTATCTGCGTTGCAACAGCGATTACCTGCAATTTTTCGTTCATCTGCATATCGCCCATATCCACATCTATGACGGACGCCTGAGCGATGCTGATAGCGCGCTTGACCACGCGCACGCGCGATTGCAGACTTGTGGCGCCCCGGTCTGTGAAAATGCCATGCTCGAAATCACCCGGCACTGGGTGCGTGCCGAGGCAGGGGCGGCTCTCCCGGATATGCAGGAATTATGCGCGCTTGGCGAGCAAATCATCGAGGGCGAGTTCTGGCCGGATATTTTTCTGGTCCTTGCGGCATTGCAATTGCGAACGGGCCTTGTTGACGGTCGCCAGGACCTCGCTGAACTACACAGCGCCAACGAATTCACCCTGCGCAACCGCAGTCTGCAACCGATGCTACCCGCCATGCAATTGCTGCGCGAGGAATGTTTGCACAATGGAAAACGCCATCAGAGGCAGCATCCGTTGAACCTGCCCGAACACCAACTGATGCTGTTGTTGCCAACCTTAGAAACCTGGCGGCAGAATATAGGCGAAGAGCCTGAATGTCAGCCGCGGTTGAAACGCATTTGCGCATTGCACGAAATGCATCTGGCGCAACTCTGGCGCAAGCGCGGGCGGTTTGATCTGACGATGGAGCATTTCATCCCGGCAATGGAGATCATTACAACACATGGTTTTTCATGGCTTGCGGCGAGCGAGGCTGATTTCATCACCGAAATCGCTCATGAGTGCCGCAAGCGCAACCGCTTTGTTGAAAAAGCCCGAGGCTGGCTGAGCCGGTTTGGCGCGCCTGATCCATGCGGCTCGGGACCAGAACCACAGGCCACATCGGGCCTCACGCCGACAGAGCTTGGCGTATTGCGGCGTCTTCCGTTGAGTACCTCGAACAAGGCGCTGGCATTAGCGCTCGGGGTGTCGGAATCCACGGTGAAATATCACCTCAAAAACATCTATCGCAAACTGGATGTCCACAAGCGGCGCGAGGCGATTGACGTGGCACGCATCAAAGGGTTGCTGTGAGCCGCGCATAATCCGCATCCAGCCCGAAATAGCGCGGCCCGACCAGTTTTAACGCGGCCTCGCTGCGCCAGATCGGATCGCTTGGCAGGCCCAGCACATTGACCGGCAGACCGTATTTGACCCCGTCGGTAGTCACCGGTTGGCCGCTATAAGCATCCAGCAGAGTGATCAAATCCGGGGTTGTGGCCAAGACCGCGTCGCCCTCATGTGCGACAAGAAACTCGTTCTGAAAGGACAACGTCACCTCGCGGTTGCGAAAATCCCCGATCCCCTCAAGACTGACTTTGCCGCGCGCAAAGCCGCCTTCGCTGCGCCGCTCCACATCGCGCACACGCCCTTGAAACAAATGCACACCATCAAAGGCTTCAGCCAAAACCTTGCAGGCATCCGCCCCGTGGTCGGCCATGATCTGACCGATCCGAAGCGCCTTGCTCAGAGAGCCTCGGATCAGTGTTTCGCGCGCTTGGCCTGCGGTCACAGGATAGAGGCTGACCATCGCGGCCCCGCCCATCTCGATAGTCAGGGCGCGGGCCAGCTTCTCGGTCCAGGCGTTGGAAACCGTATCAAACGTGGCCCCGTTGCCCTTGTCGTCCATCATCGCCATCGGCGTTGCGGTCAAGCCGCCAAGGGTAAACGTCACCATCTGCAATTCGGGAAAAGCCCGCCCCATAGCGTCGCCATCGACAATCGGCAGGCCAGTCTGGGCGGCGGCAATAAAGGGAATGGTAGCGTTGAGTCCCCCCGCCTCGATACACAGGATTGCCGCGACCTTCTTGCCCATCAGGCGCTCCATCATATGGACAAGTTCGGGAACTTCGCGACCCGAGGGGAATTTTTCCAGCATCACCGTAGGCGCGCCCATCATGGCAATCGGCAGGATCAGCGCCTCGTCGTCAAGGTCGTCGATGTCAATGACGCGCACGTCACCCTTGGCACCAATGGCCTGCTCGGCCATCAGACGCCCGATATAAGGGTCGCCGCCACCGCCCGAGCCAAGAACCGCGCTGCCGCTGGCAATGAGGTTCAACTCAATACGGCCTACCTTTGTAAGTTTCTTTTTGGTCATGATTTTACCCCCGTGCTCAGATCTCCCACGACCAAAACGTGGATCGAAAGGGTGTCGCCGGGCAGATATGCCAGCGGCGTGTCGGTGACGCTAAGGGTTGTGATCGTGGCCCCATCTGCGCCCCGTGATATGGCCAGTTTCGTGGCTTCCCCGGTGACATCGGCAATAGCTGCCTCGCGGTCCTGTCCCGCAGCCAACGTCACCACTTTGGAAACCTCGCCGGAAACCTGCGCGATTGCAGCGCCCACCGCATTGGCCAGGTCGTGATGTTCGGGACGCATAACCGCCAACCCATCGACCCGTTCGCCCATAAGAACCGAGCCACCGCCCACGGCCACCACCTGAAGCACCTTGTCCGAGCTGCGCGTACGCGCCACCACATCAGAGAATTTACGATCCAAAAGCTCCAACAGCCTATCTTTTCCGGCAATCTTTGGCGCGGGGTGGTCGCCCATCATGGCGCGCCCACAGGCCACCGCCAGATCGCTTGCGGTAAGTGTCTCGCCGCCAAAAACCCGCGCCTCTGACAGCAGGCCATGCCCGACAGATTGCGGGCCAATGGCAAAACCCGGTCCGGTCTGCACGCGCGAGCCACCGCCAATGCCGATACTGGTCACATCTGGCATCGAGAAATTGGTGCGCACACCGGCAAGGGTCACCGACGTGCCCGCCAGGCGCGGAAACCCGCCACGCACCTCGCCCACATCGGTGGTGGTGCCTCCGACATCGACCACCAAAGCGTCCTTCAATCCCGACAAAAACGCCGCCCCACGCATGGAGTTGGTAGGACCGCAGGCGAATGTCAGCACCGGCAGGCGCTTGACTTCGTCGGCCTCGATTAATGTGCCGTCATTACGGGTGAAATAAAGCGGGCAGGTCAGCCCAAGCCCCTTTGCAAGCTTTGAAAAAGCAGTGACCACATCGCTCGCCAGCCCCTTGAGAGCAGCGTTGATGATGGCGGCGTTTTCGCGCTCCAAAAGCCCCATGCGGCCAATATCGCGACTAAGGGTCACGTCAAGATCGGGCCGCTCACGGGCCAGAATATCGCGGGCCTCAACCTCCATATCATCGCGCACAGGCGCGAAAGTCGCGCTGATGGCGATGCGCGCGCAGCCCTCGGCAACAAGCGCATCCACTGCGCCAAGCAATTCGTCACGCTCCAACGGGGAAATCTCGCGCCCGTCCATTTCATATCCGCCATGGATCAGGCGAAAACCGCCACCAATCGCGCCTACCAGATCGTCAGGCCAGTCGGCAAACGGATGCAGAGCCCCCCCCGAAGGAAGGCAAAGGCGCACCAATCCGGTACGCGCCAAATTGCGGCGCTCGACCAGCGCATTGACGAAATGCGTGGTGCCGACCATCACCGCATCGACCGCCCCGACCTCCATCTCGGCCTGATCCAGCGCGCCGAGCATGGAGGCTTTTACGCCAGTCAAAATATCCGGCGTTGTCGGGCGTTTGGCCCCGCTCAGAAAGGTCTCGCCCTGCATCACGACGGCATCGGTGTTGGTGCCGCCCACGTCCACGCCCATGCGTATCATCGCACTCTCCTGCCGTTTATTAAAATTTGAAAATCACCCACGGTGTCCCCGCTGGGTCCACGCATCAATGCCCACAGCAACCAAGATCACAAAGCCCTGAATGATGCGCTGCCAGATCGGATCGATCTGGTGCAAATTGAAACCGTTGGTCATGAAAGCCAGAAAAAAGGTGGCCGCAACCGTGCGCCAAACCGCCCCCTGCCCGCCTGCAATCGACGTGCCACCGACGATCACGGCGGTCAGCACGGCAAAAACAAAACTGAAATCATCCGAAGGCTGGGCCGAGATCGAGCGCGAGGCGTTCAGCACGCCAGCCAGTCCAGCGGCTGCCCCCAACAAAACGAACGTTATGGCCTGAACCCTGCCCACGTTGACACCCGCCAAGCGCGCCGCCTCGCGGTTACCGCCAGTTGCGTAAATATTACGGCCAAAGCGGGTTCGGCTAAGCAAAACACCCGCGATGATCACCGCGATCAGGGCAATCCAAAAAGCACTGGTGATCCCCAAAAACCGCGTGCGGGCGATCTGTTGAAAAATCTCGCCGCTCGGGCGCATCAGCGAGCGACCGCTGATCAGATATCCCACCCCGAAAAACATGAACGAAGCGGCCAAGGTACCGATGAATGAATTGACCTTGAATTTGGTGACTATAATGCCGTTGAACGCCCCCATGATCAGCCCCACCACGACCGCGGTCACGACCGCCAAACCAGCGCTGCCGGTGGCATTTTCAACCGTCAGCGCGAAAAGCGGTGAGGCCACGAATATGGCCGAGACCGACACATCGAAATTACCCGTAATGATCGCCAGTGTCATGAACGAGGCGGCAATCAGGATGGTCGATTGCTGATCCAGAATATTGCGCATATTGCGAATCGTGGCAAAACCGTCCGTGGTAGTGGCCAAGGCCAGAAAAACCGCAATGGTAATTACAGCAATTCCGTATTTTCGTGCAAAAACAATCGTTTGGCTCATCTCATACTCCGCTGAACGCTGCTTGCATGATCGCATTCTTTGTCATCTCTTCGCGTGTCAGGTTGGCGACGACGCGCCCGCGCGCCATCACCAATGTCCGATGGCACAAACCGAGGATTTCTTCGATCTCGGACGAGATCAGCAACACCGCCTGACCCTCGGCGGCCAGTCGTGCAATAAGGTCGTAAATGCCTCGTTTGGCCCCGACATCAACGCCGCGTGTTGGCTCGTCTGCGATTAAAAATCGCGGTTTGCCCATGGCGGCGCGGGCGAACAGGACTTTTTGCTGATTGCCCCCTGACAACGTGTCGATATCTAGATGCAGGCCGCCATGTTTGACGGCGGTTGCAGCACATTCTGCCTCTGCCTCCCGGCGCTCGCGACCTGTCTCAAGACCAAGCCAGCCGGTAAATCTCTGCAGGTAAGGCAGGGTAACCGTATCCACAATCGGGCGTCCAAGAACCAAGCCCTGTTCGCGGCGACTCTCGGGAACCATCGCCATACCTGCGCCGATCATATCGGCAACATCTGCGCGGCTTACGTCTCTGCCATTGAATTCCACTTGCCCCGAAGAGGGCGGCGCGGCCCCGTAAATGGTCTGGGCCACATCGCTGCGTCCGGCACCAACCAGCCCGGCCATGCCGACGATCTCGCCCGCGCGCAATTCAAAATTTATGTCCTCAAACAGACCCTTGCGGCAGAGGTTGGTAACTTTCAGCACCGGTGCCGAGGTCAGGGCTGGCGGAGGTGAAACGGCGGGAAACTGATGCTCGCTATCGCGTCCGGTCATGGCTAGGATCAGGCTGTCGCGACTTTCCGCCCGGGCGGGACCGCTCTGCACATGTTGGCCATTGCGCAACACTGTAATGGTGTCGGAAATTGCCAGAACTTCCTCAAGGAAATGCGAAATATAGACCACAGCCTTGCCGCTTTGGGCCAAGCAGCGCACCAAGAGGCGCAACTGTTCGGCCTCGTGACTGGCCAGCCGGGCCGTAGGTTCGTCAAAGACAATCAGACGGGCCTGACGGCTGAGTGCGCGCAGAATTTCGACCTTTTGTTGCTGGGCAACCGGCAGAGCGCCAACCTGCGCGTCCGGGTCAAGCTCCATATCATAACGGCGCATCACCTCAAGCACCTGCGCTCGTGTCGCGCGCTGGTCAACGAAAGGCCCGCGCGTCACCTCAAGACCAAGTGCGATATTATCAGTGACCGAGCGGTGCGGCAGCAGCGACAATTCCTGCGAGATGCCCACCAGTCCCTTTGTCAGCGCATCAGCCGGAGAAGTGATTGATATATTCACTCCGTCCAGACGGATTTCCCCGTCACCAGGTTGGTGAACCCCCAAAAGAACCTTGCCAAGAGTGGACTTTCCCGCGCCATTTTCGCCCACGAGCGCATGCACTTTGCCGGGTGCGAATTCCACGCTCACATCCTTGAGCGCTTGGGTTGCGCCAAAATGTTTGCTGACCCCCGAAAGGGTCAGCAGAGGTGCAGTATTTCGCACATTGTCAGTCACTCAGCCGCCCCATTGTGCGGTGAATTCGCCAACATTGGCCTTGGTGATCAGACCGCCATTGGGCGCGTCTGCCAGCGGGTCAATGCCACCTTGATGATTACCGTTGGTCAGCGCATCAACCATTGCTTCCATCGCCAGACGGCCTTCGTCGGCGGGCGCACCAAACACGCCGCCAAACCATGTACCATCGGCAATGCCCTTGAGAGCGGGTGCCGAGCCGCCAAGCCCGATCAGCTTGACCCTGCCGCTCATACCCTCGTCAGCCAGCACAATCGCGGCACCCTGCATGGATTGATCCGCCCCAACCATAACGTCAAAACGGTCGTTGATCTGCAAGATATCTTGGGTCGCTCTAATCCCGCCATCCGGGCCAAGGTATTTACCTTCTCCTTCTGCGACGATCTTGATATTGTTATGACTGGCAATGGTGTCGTCCACGCCTTGGCGAATGGCGTCGTCCAGCGGAATGCCCTTGATACCATAGATGAACACGACCTCGCAGGGGGTAACGCCTTCGCAGGCCTGCACGGTCAACTCGCCCATGCGCACGCCCGAGCGATATGGTGCGGCCAAAACCGAGGCGGCCAGACCCTTTATTTGCGGATCGGAAGTAGTGAGATCGGTGCCAACCACCTGATTGAGAACCACGACTTGAATGCCTTTGGCAATCGCCGCTTCGACATCGGGTATCGCTCCCGGCCCGTTGATCGACACCAAAACAATGCCGTCATAGCGACCGGAGGCAATAGCATCCTGCATCTGGCTGGTTTGCTTGGCCGGGTCGAACTGTGCGTCAAATTCGGTGATCTTGATACCATTCGCATCTGCCACTTTCTGCATTTCCGCGACCGAAACGCTCAGCCATGTATTGGCGGAACTTGCTGACAGATAGGCAACTTCCTTTTCTTGCGCGCTGGCGGCTCCGACAGTAGCAACCAATCCTGCGGCCATCGTTAGCCCGGCGAGATTGCGTAAGGTTTTACCGAGTTCATTTCCAAAGCTCATCATTTTCTCCCTATATTGTAAAACGTTAACATAGATCGCAACAACCAATCTCGGATGAGCAATCGGTATAGGTGGGCCGCTTTATGGGGTGGGACATGCTGACCAGAGATCATTTTCGGATAGGGGGCGGTGTAATTAACTGTTTTATCTAGGTATTACCATGATGAAGAGAGTGCCTCTTGTTCCTGAACAACTAAAGCGGGAGCGACATTGTCACCAAGGATAGT
>CAYPUW010000028.1:0-8143 GCA_964413925.1 uncultured Rhodobacter sp.
CAATATTATCATCGACCACCGGATAAACCCAGACCGACGAAAACGAGGTGTGGCGCCGCGCATTGCTGTCAAATGGCGAAATGCGCACCAACCGATGCACGCCGCTTTCCGATTTGAGCCAGCCAAAGGCATTGTGGCCCTTGATCTGATAGGTCACCGACTTGATCCCCGCCTCTTCACCGGAGCTTTGTGCCATCATTTCAACCTTATAGCCCTGCTTTTCCGCCCAACGCACATACATACGCGCCAGCATCGAGGCCCAATCGCAGCTCTCGGTTCCGCCAGCCCCGGCATTGACCTCTAGAAATGTGTCGTTGCTGTCCATCTCGCCGTCAAGCAGCGCCTCGACCTCTTTTTGCGCGGCGATTTTGTGCAAGTTCTTAAGCGCAGTCTCGGCCTCGGTGATGATCTCGGCGTCCCCCTCGGCCTCGCCAAGCTCGATCAGATCCACATTATCGGCAAGCTCCTGAGCCAGCGATTTGAATGTCTCCATCGCGTCCACCAGCGCTTGGCGTTCACGCATCAGCGTTTGCGCTTTTTCCGGGTCATCCCAAAGATTGGGGGCCTCGGACATGGCGTTGAACTCTTCCAAGCGATGTTCTGCTGTGTCCCAATTCATCCTTTGGCGCAGTAAGCTCAGGGATTTTTCGATCTCGGCTGTAATATTTTCGATTTCCGCGCGCATGTTGACCAAGCCTGTCTGGGGAGATTTCTGCCCATTGTTTTTAGTGAAACCAGCCTTGGCCGTAAAGAGAGCTTTTGGCGTTGAGCACCTGAGCGACCCTAATAAAGCCCGCCGCTTGAGAGCGATCCAAACGTCGCCCGTCGGGGGATTTTTTTCTTGACGCCAAGCTGGGTAATAACCTCCGAGCCATCATCTGCCAAGGGTACATCGGTCGCGCCCTTCTCAAATACCGGCAGGTTTGAGCCCATGGCAAAGCCACCGTCAACCACGCTGAGTGCTCCGAAATTCGGCTCTTGGCCGATGCGAAACAGTTCTGACACCACGTTTTTGCCGGTGGCATCATCTGGCAGACGTTCACCGGAGAACCGGTCCATCTTGGCAAAAACACCACCTTCAGGCACCGGGAATTCGCCCGCCCCATAGCGCTTGATTGCTTTTTTCATGAATTGGGTAAAGACTGGCCCGCACATGCTGGCACCATATGAACCCCGACCCAACGGGCGCGGCAAATCCATACCCATATAACAACCCGCGACAATATTACGGGTAAATCCGATGAACCACACATCTTTGGAGCCGTTGGTCGTGCCGGTTTTACCGGCGACCGGAACGTCCAGCACCACACGTCCGCGAGCGGTACCGCGCGTAATAACATCGCGCATCATCGAGGTCAGCTGATAGGCGGTGATCGCATCCATCACCCGTTGGCGATTATTGATGATCAGCGGCGACAAGCCCGGCGTGATCGAGGCGAGTTTGCAGGCATCACATACGCGCCGATCATGGCGATAAACGGTCTTGCCCCAGCGGTTTTGCACCCGATCCACCAAAGTCGGCTCTACCCTTTCGCCCCCATTGGCGAACATGGCATAGGCGGCGACCATGCGAAACAGCGTGGTTTCCTGCGAGCCAAGCGCATTGGCCAAATTCTGGCCCATGTCATCATAAACGCCAAACCTTTCGGCATATGCCGCCACAACATCCATGCCCACCGCCTGCGCCAGCCTGATTGTCATCAGGTTACGCGACAAAACAATCCCTGTGCGCATCGGCGTCGGCCCATAAAACTTGTGAGACGAGTTGCGCGGTCGCCAAATTCCTTGCGGTGTTTTCACCTCGATCGGCGCATCAATCACGATCGTCGCCGGGGTATATCCAACATCGAGCGCTGCGGCATAAACGAACGGCTTAAAGGCCGAACCGGGCTGTCTGGTCGCTTGGGTCGCGCGATTAAACACCGACTGTTGATAGGAAAACCCGCCCTGCATGGCCAAGACCCGGCCCGTATTGACGTCCATCGCCATGAACGCGCCCTGAATTTCGGGCACCTGTTGCAAGGACCAATATTTCAGCTCCTGCGGTGGCGTTTCGCCTTTTTTAACCTCTGCACCCGTGACCGGACCCATGACTTTAGAGACGAAGACCACGTCCCCGACTGACAAAAGATCGCTTGGAACCTTGATTTTCTTGCCTGGTTTGCCGTTTTCAAGCTTAGGCCTGGCCCATTTCATGTCCTCAATCGGGATGCCATGACCGCCCTTGATTTCAGGCTCGCCCTCAATCCCCACGCGCGCCGCCCCTTTGGCAAGGTCCAGCACGACGGCGATTTTCCATCCGGCGATATCGCGCGGCAAGGAGGTCGCGGCGAGCGCCTTGCGCCAACTGGCCTCGTCTTTCATCTGATCAGGCTTCAGACGAATTTTCGTCCCGCGCCAAAGCCCTTGTTTGCGGTCATAAACCTCAAGCCCGGTGCGTAATGCCGCCGCTGCCTCGCGTTGCAAGACCGGGTCCATCGTGGCGCGGATTTTCAAACCACCGGCGAAAAACTCCTCCGATCCGAACGTATCTGACAATTGCCGGCGTATCTCGTCGGTGAAATAATCGCGCGGCGGCAATTTTGTGCGAAAAGACTTAAAGCCCCCGCTCTGAACTGTCACCAGATCGGCCTGTTCAGCCTTTTTGCCCGTCTCCTTATCTAGATATCCGTTTTGCACCATCTCGCGCAGCACAAAGTTTCGCCGTGCGATTGCGCGAGCCTTTTGGCGTACCGGATGATAATTCGAAGGCGCTTTTGGCAGCACCGCCAAATAGGCCGCTTCCTCTGGCTTTAGCTCCTCAAGCGTCTTGTCAAAATAGGTCTGGGCAGCGGCGGTCACCCCGTAAGAGTTCTGGCCGAGAAAAATTTCATTGAGATAAAGCTCGAGGATTTTCGGCTTACTTAGCGTCTCTTCAAGGCGCGATGCCAGAATGATCTCTTTGACTTTACGCTCCAAAGAGCGGCTCCCGTCGAGCAGAAAATTCTTGGTCACCTGTTGGGTGATGGTCGAGGCCCCACGCAAGCGCCCCCCCTTGGCCGCCGATAATATGGCCTTGAGAATCCCCAGCGGATCATAGCCATGATGGGTGTAAAAATTCTTGTCCTCTGCCGAAATAAACGCGTCTTTAACCAGCGCGGGGATCTCGTCAATCGGCGTGAACATGCGCCGTTCCTTGGCAAACTCGTCCATCATCTTGCCTTGGGCGGAGTAAATCACCGAGATGGTTTCCGGCTCGTATCGGGCAAGCTGTTCATGATCGGGCAGATTGCGCCCATACATCCAGAAAATCGCCCCCAAACCTAGCGCACTCATGACGAGTCCGTTGGTGGTCCAAGCTAAAATAAACCCGAAAAACGAAAGGATTGAGCGCAGCACTGAAACAAGGCTCCTTTAGGGGGAATTGATCGTGCGGACTATAGAGGCGGGCTGTCCAAACGTCAAAACCGATAAGCGGGGTTTTGGGCAGGTTTTTGCGAAAAATCGTTCACTTTTATGGATTTATGCCCGCAGCATGGTCTGGCAGCATGACCCATTAGCCAAGCAAAGCTTTCACCGCGCCGCCAGCTTTGCCAAAATCCATCTGGCCGGTATATTTGGCCTTAAGCTCGGCCATGACCCGGCCCATGTCACGTAGTGACTCCGCCCCGACCGTGGCCACGGCCTTTTTGACGGCAGCACTAACCTCGTCATCACCGAGTTGGCGCGGCAAAAACTCTTCTATCACCGTGATTTCGTTGCGTTCTTTTTCCGCGGAATCAAGCCGCCCGGCCTCTTCATATGCACGGGCGCTGTCTTGACGCTGTTTGATCATTTTGCCCATGATCGCGAGTATTTCGCCGTCGCTAACGCCGGTTTCATTGCCCTCGCTACGCACGGCAATATCACGATCCTTGATCGCAGCGTTGATCAGGCGCAAAGTCGAAAGCCGGGGCGCATCCTTGGCCCGCATGGCATCTTTCATGTTGCTGTTAATCCGCTCGCGCATTTGAAGGCCTTTCATTGCCCCGAAACCTAATTTCGGAACGCGTACAATACAGACCTCTATTGTTGAAGACAACCGTATCCCCAAGAGCTAACCCATTGCTTTCATTGCTTTTTGTATTTTTGTTTTTCCTTGACCCGAAAGCGTGCAAACACTAATGTCCCGCAAATTCCGTGAAAGTTCAGGTATCCCATGCCCTCCGTTTCAAAACCACCGTTCTCGCCGGACACCCCGACGGCTTGTCTTATGCTGGCCGACGGGACCACATTTTACGGCACCGGCTTTGGGGCCGAGGGTCAGGCCGTGGCCGAGCTTTGCTTTAATACCGCGATGACCGGCTATCAGGAAATCATGACCGACCCCAGCTATGCCGGACAGATCGTGACATTCACCTTCCCGCATATTGGCAACACCGGCACCACGCCCGAGGATGACGAGGCGCAAAATCCGGTTGCCCTCGGTATGGTGGTTAAATGGAACCCGACCGAGCCGTCAAACTGGCGCAGCACTCAAAAGCTGACCGGCTGGCTTGAAAAAACCGGCAGAATCGGCATTGGCGGCGTCGATACGCGGCGGCTGACACGGGCGATCCGACAGCAAGGCGCGCCGCATGTGGCGATTGCTCATAACCCACGAGGGGAATTTGATCTCCCTGATTTGCTGGCAAAAGCACGCGGTTTTTCGGGCCTTGAAGGGCTGGATCTGGCGCGCGAGGTCAGTTGCACACAATCTTATCGCTGGGACGAGATGCGCTGGGCTTGGCCCGAAGGATTTTCCAAGCGCACGGGCAAAGGCCAGCGGGTTGTCGCGCTGGATTACGGCGCCAAGCGCAACATTCTGCGCAGCCTTGCCTCTGCGGGTTGTGATGTGACGGTGATGCCTGCGACCTCCACCGCCGACGAGGTTCTAGCCCAAAAACCGGACGGCATTTTTCTCTCCAACGGTCCCGGCGACCCCGCCGCAACAGGCGTTTACGCCGTGCCGATGATCCGCGAGCTGCTTGCGCGCACCGACCTGCCCATTTTCGGTATCTGCCTTGGCCATCAAATGCTGGCACTGGCGCTGGGTGGCAAAACCCAAAAGATGAACCACGGCCATCACGGGGCCAACCATCCGGTCAAGGAAATCGCCACCGGCAAGGTCGAAATCACCTCGATGAACCACGGTTTTGCGGTTGATACCGAAAGCCTGCCTGACAATGTGACCGAGACCCACATCTCGCTGTTTGACGGCTCCAATTGCGGTATCAAGTTGAATGATCGCCCGGTTTTCTCGGTCCAGCAGCACCCCGAGGCCAGCCCCGGCCCCCAAGATAGCCTCTATTTGTTCGACCGTTTCGTGGCAATGATGTCCTAAATCGCGAATTTCGTGCAAATTATCAGCCTGTTAACACATCCTTAACGCCACCCCGCCATTTCTGGGGAAGGTAAAACCGGCAAGCGTGTCCGGCAGGTGTGTTTAATGTCGTCCCAATTGATAAAATTCCCATCAAATTCTTCGGAGTTGCGACGTTGGAGCCACCAAAACGTGGCACGCCCGCCCCTGATCGGCGAAATCCTGACCAAAAACGGCTGGATTGACCAGGTCGAACTCAGCAATGCGTTAACCTTACAAGCCCGTCACCAAGCCCGACTTGGGGACATATTGCGCAGCAATAATCTGGTCTCGCACAGTAATTTTCTCGCCGCATTGGCGCAGCAATTTGGCACGCGCGTGGTTGATCTGACGACTGAGCCGCCAGAGGCGGATGTCACTGACCAACTCAGCGCTCAGTATTGCCTGAAGCACAAAATCATCCCGTTCAAATCCACCGGAAACTGGATGATTTTCGCCACAGCAAATCCCGACGGCTTTGCCGCTATCATCGACGAGTTGGCCAAAAAATTTGGCCGCGTGTCGTTTGTAATTGCGGGACTTGAGCAAATCGAGGCGCAGATAAGCCAGCTGCGAAACGGCGATCTCTCGGAACGAGCAAACTCGCTCTGCCCACCGCGATACAGCTGTCGAACTTGGGCCAGACCGATGGGATTGCCGGTACTGGCGTTTGTGTTAATGGCGCTATCCCTGCTTATTACCTTTTACCCTCAGGGACTTATCTGGATTGTCACCGGCTGGATCATCCTCAACCTCATCTTGATGACCGCCCTGAGATTTGTCGCACTAAGCGTTCAGATTGGTGCGAAACTTCGCAAGCCTTTTGGTGGCGCTTCTCAAGAACCTGACGCCTGCGCGCGCGAAACCACGCAAAAACTGCCCATCGTTTCCGTCCTCGTCCCGCTGCACCGAGAAGAGCATATCTTGCCGCAACTTCTCAATCGACTGGGGCAAAGCGACTACCCGAAAGGCCTGCTCGACGTCTGTTTGGTCCTTGAGGAAAATGACGAAGTGACACGAAAAGCCGCCAGCCAACTCACCCTGCCGGGGTGGATTCGCATCATCGAGGTGCCGACCTCGTCCTTGCAAACCAAACCCCGCGCAATGAACTATGCGCTCGATTTCTGCAAAGGCTCCATCGTTGGCATTTACGACGCCGAGGACGCCCCCGATACCGATCAAATCAGCCGAATTGTTAACTATTTCAACCAATGTGGCCCGGAAGTTGCCTGCATTCAGGGCTATCTTGATTTTTACAATCCGAAAAGAAACTGGATATCGCGTTGCTTCACTATTGAATATGCCAGTTGGTTTCGCGTGGTGATGCACGGCATTCAAAAGCTCGGCCTGCCAATCCCACTTGGCGGTACAACGGTGTTTTTTCGCCGCGAATCGCTCGAAATTCTCGGCGCATGGGACGCCCATAACGTGACCGAAGACGCAGACCTCGGCTTTCGTCTGGTGCGGTTTGGTTATCGCTGCGCGGTTTTGGCCACCACCACCCATGAGGAGGCCAATTGCCGCCCGTTGCCGTGGATCAAGCAGCGCTCTCGTTGGTTGAAAGGTTATGCGATGACCTGGGTCACCCATATGCGAAATCCGGTCGCTCTGTGGCGCGATCTCGGGCCAACAAACTTCGTTGCATTTCAGGTTATCTTGTTGGGAACATTAACAAACTTTCTTCTCGCTCCACTAATATGGTCCTTGTGGCTGATCGGTTTCGGACTAACGCCAATCTATGCCAGCGCCCTGCCATGGCAGGTTTGGTGGCTGCTGGGATCAGCATTTGTGATCACAGAATTCATCCAGTTTATTATCGGCGTTTTCGCGGTGTCGGGTCGCGAACATCGCCACCTGATCCCGTGGGTTCCGACGATGATGTTCTATTGGCCGCTCGCAACTTTTGCCGCCTATAAGGCGATGATTGAACTGATCATAAAACCGTTTTATTGGGACAAGACCCAGCACGGCCACCTGACCGACACCTCTGTATCCCCAACCAATAACTGAGGTTATCTCAGCTTGGATTTGACCTCGCCTGAATCCAGTTTCAGACGGGTTTCAAACGCAAACGATAAATGTCGCTTCAAGGCATCCGCCGCAGCCGCGCAATCCTTGGCTGCAATCGCCGCCACAATCGCCTCGTGTTCCTTCAAGGCCATCACCCCCCGCCCGTCGGCGGCAAGCGAGGTCGTCGCCAACAACGCCATCGAGCGATGCACCAGATCAAGTTGGGAGATCAGATATCGGTTATGGCTGGCCAGATGAATTTGTTTGTGAAATCGGCGATTGGCGCGGCTGAGCGCCGAGGGGTCGCTCACCAACGCCAAATCGGATTGCACCATCGCCTGCAAAACCCGCACCTCTTCGGGTGTTGCGTGCTGTGCGGCAAGGGCGGCGGCAAGGCCCTCAAGCTCGGCCCGCACCACATATAGCTCGGCTAACTGGTTGTGATCAAGCGAGGCCACGATCAAGCTTCGCCCGGTGCGCGTCAGCATCGCCTGTGTCTCAAGTCGTTGTAATGCCTCACGAATTGGGGTTCGTGACATCCCGAACCGCTCGGCTAGTTCGCTTTCAACCAGCCGATCACCGGGACCATATGTGCCAACATCAATCGCGTCTAAAATCAAATCATAGGCGTCTTTTTGCACCTCGTTCGTCACGCTTTATCCCCAATCCGGCCCAATTCTGGTATGCAATGGTCTACAGGCTACAACCGGACCGCCGGTTCGATCAAGGGTAAGATCGCCGATTGTCACCGCGTCATCTTGGCCTTAAAACCCA
>CAYPUW010000028.1:8243-13691 GCA_964413925.1 uncultured Rhodobacter sp.
ACCTCACCCAAGACCGCGCCCTTCGCCGTGCGATCCAAAAACTGCCCGGGCGCAAAATCATTTACACCAATGGGCCAAAATTTCATGCCGAGCGGGTTAGCGCCGCGCGCGGGTTTGAAGGTATTTTTGACGCAATTTACGGTATTGAGCACGCAAACTACCACCCCAAACCCGAGCGTGCAGCATTTGAGCAAATTCTAAAGCAAGATGGCAGCGATCCAAATCTTGCGGCGATGTTTGAAGACGACGCGCGCAACCTCGCCGCCCCTCACGAGATGGGCATGGCCTGCGTGTTGGTTGGTCCCAAACCCGCAAACGCCCTTGCACATATTCACCACCAAACCGAAGATCTCACCGATTTTCTAACCAATGTTTTGACGCCGGGGCTTTCGCGCCCTGCCAAAGCGGATTAAAGTTTAGCCATGGAAAAAATCGACGTTGATATCCTGATTTCGGGCGCGGGCATTGCCGGGCTGAGTGCCGCATGCGCGTTTGGGTCCGCCGGGTTTTCGGTTCTGTGCGTCGACCCGAACCCACCCGTTACCTCCGAGAGCGCCGCCAATTCCGACTTGCGCACCACCGCGTTTTTGCAGCCCTCAAAACGGCTTTTTGAGAGTGCGGGCCTGTGGAGTCGCCTCGAACCCCATGCCGCCGCCTTGCAAATCATGCGCATCGTCGACGCCGGCGGCGCGTCTTATGAGGCGCGCGATATCGCCGATTTTGACGCCAGCGATATTTCTGACGCGCCTTTTGGCTGGAACTTGCCCAACTGGTTGCTGCGACGCGAAATGCTCGGTCGGATCGACGAATTGGACAACGTCTCGTTTCGCGCAGGCACCGCCACCACCCGGCTGACCACGCGACAAACCGAGGCGCGAGTTACGCTTTCGGACGGTCAGTTGGTTGTGGCCAAGCTTCTGTTGGCGGCGGATGGGCGCGCTTCTAATATTCGCGCGCAATCAAATATAGGCGTTAAAACATGGCGTTACGGGCAAAAGGCGTTGGCGTTTTCCGTCACGCACACCATACCTCACAACAATGTTTCGACCGAAATTCACCGAACCGGCGGCCCGTTCACATTCGTGCCCATGCCCGATCTGGATGGAAAACCGCGCTCTGCCATCGTCTGGATGGAAAAAGGCGCGCGCGTTCAGGAGCTTTTGGAGCTACCTGTCGCTCAGTTTGAAGCCGAGATATTCGAGCGTTCAGCCCATCTTTTCGGCCCGTTGAGCTTGATCGGACGCCGTACCGCTTGGCCGATTATCAGCCAGCTCGCAAACAGCTTGGTGGGCCAGCGCACCGCGCTAATCGCTGAGGCCGCCCATGTGATTCCGCCGATTGGCGCGCAGGGGTTAAACATGAGCTTGGCCGATCTGTCCTGCCTTCTTGATCTGGCAATCGCCGATCCCCGGCAGGTCGGATCAGACGCAATGCTGAGCAAATATCAACGCGCCCGCTGGCCGGAAACCCGCACGCGCGTCATGGGAATTGATCTGCTTAACCGCAGCTCGATGGCCGAAAATCCGATGCTGCGAGACCTGAGACGCGCGGGGCTTAAAGCCCTGCACGACATCAAACCTTTGCGAAAAACCCTTATGAAAGCCGGGCTTGGCGCGACTTAACCGCCGCACCCGCCACAAGTTTTTCTAAAGCACCGCGTCCAAAGCCACCTCAAGCCGCGCAATCGCCGCGTCCACATCCACCAGCTTATCAAGCCCGAACAGCCCCAACCGGAACGTGGAATAATCGGCGGGTTCATCGCATTGCAGCGGAACGCCAGCGGCGATCTGCAACCCTTGCGCCGCGAATTTGCTGCCATTTTGCAAGCCCGGATCATTGGTATAACTGACCACCACCCCCGGTGCGCCGAAGCCCTCCGCCGCCACAGATTTGATGCCGCGCGCCGCCAGTAGGGCGCGGACCCGATCGCCAAGCTCCCACTGCGCATCGCGCAAACGCTCAAATCCAAGCTCTTTAGTCTCGTTCATAATATCACGAAACTTGCGCAACGCATCGGTCGGCATGGTGGCGTGATAGGCGTGACCGCCGTTCTCATAGGCCTGCATGATGCTCAGCCATTTCTTCAGATCAATCGCAAAACTTGAAGACGTGGTCTCCTCAACCCGCGCAACCGCTGCCGAATTCAGCATCACCAAACCCGTCGAGGGCGAAGCGCTCCAGCCTTTTTGCGGCGCGGAAATCAGCACATCCACCCCGACAGCCTTCATATCGACCCAAACGCACCCCGAAGCGATGCAATCAAGCACGAACAGGCCGCCAACGGAATGCACCGCATCGGCGACCGCGCGCAAATAATCGTCAGGCAAAATCATACCCGAGGCGGTCTCCACATGCGGGGCGAACACCACGGCAGGGGCTTTGGATTTTATCTCGGCGACGACCTCGTCAATAGGGGCCGGGGCGAATGGGGCCAGCGCGTCATTGCCGGTTTGGCGCGCTTTTAGCACATGTTCTTCCGACACCAGCGAGGCGGCAGCGAAAATCTGGCTCCAACGGAAGGAAAACCAGCCGTTTCGGATCACCATCGCGGTTTGGCCCGCGACCAACTGGCGTGCAACCGCCTCCATTGCGTAGGTTCCGCCACCCGGCACCAAGGCCACCGCATCGGCGTTGTAAACCTCTTTGAGAGTGGATGAGATATCGCGCATAACACCTTGAAAACTTTGAGACATATGGTTCAAAGAGCGGTCGGTGAACACCACCGAGAATTCCATCAAACCATCGGGGTCCACATCAGGTAAAAGCGCCGGCATCTTAACTGTCCTTTATTGGTAAATTGCTGGCCTAAGACCTAGTGCGCGTGCCGCCCATGCGCAAGCATAACTACCGCGCTTGGCTCAATTGCAGGCTTTGGATCGCCTATTTTGCGGCCAATTTTCAACAGACATGATCCGGGGCGATTGGCCGGTTGGGTCTTACCAAGGTCAAAAAATTCCGCCGAATCGCGTTTTTCCAAAACATGACGGGCAAGCTTTTGGCAAAATCCCAAGCCGCGCCGGCTCCTGCGCGCCGCAAGGTTTTTATCGCCACCGGCGGGGTTGCGGGCAAAAACAGCCCCTGCCGACCGGCGGGACGGCCCGCCAAAAGGTTGTTGAGCGCAAGCGTGGTTCTGCGCGGATTATTCCAGTCTGAAAAATAGACGATGCATCCGTTCTTATTGATAATAAACACAGAATTCGGATAACCGCCAAAGCCCGTATGGGCGGTTCCCTCCATATCATCAATCAGGATTTTGCGCAGCTCGTGGTCCTCATCGCGCAATCGATTGGCGTTGTTAACCTTTTCGGCCATGTTTTTATGCTGAGCGATATTTTGGCCGGGATGGGCCTCTTGGGTGTAGAGAATGGAAAAGCTGACCTCTGGATGGGATTTTGCCAGCGCAGACATGCCGCCACGTCGGCTTTGAAATAGCGGGCAGGTGATGCTGCCCAGCTCTAACACGAGGAACTCCCCATCAAATTTCAGGATCGAACTTTGCTCGCCGGTTAGCGTCACCACCTCGAAATCCGGCGCGCGAGAGCCAATCTGCGGGCCGGAAAAATTCGTGAGATCATACGCGCTTTCAGAAAATCGATCATACCCATAGCCAGCCATCCCACATCCCTTTTTTTTAGTTTGAATGCGGAAATCTAGCGCAACCAGCCTGATTTTCGAAGCAGAATTTTGTGGTAGGTTAATATTATCAAGAGCAACACGCGCGCGAGGTTTGGATCGCGCGCGCCAGTTTAGCTGGCCCGATTGGTCGGATTGCCGATGATGTCCATAAATTCGCGTCGTAAATGCCGGTCGGTTTTGAAATCCCCCAGCATGGTCTTGGTCACCATCGAAACGCCGGGTTTATGCACGCCTCTGGTGGACATACAGTGATGCTCGCCCTCTAAAACCACGGCGACACCCAAGGGTTTCAGAACCTCAAACAAGGTTCTGGCGATCTGCGCGTTAAGCTTTTCCTGCACCTGCAAGCGCTTGGAAAACGCATCGACAACACGTGCGAGTTTGGAAATACCAACGACGCGATCAACCGGAATATAGCCGATATGGGCCTTGCCGATGATCGGTGCCATGTGGTGCTCGCAGTAGCTTTCATAGCGGATATCGCGCAACACGACCATCTCGTCATAGCCCTCGACCTCCTCGAATGTGCGCTGCAACATGGCGTTCGGGTCTTCGTCATAGCCGCGAAACCAGTCGCCATAGGCACGGGTGACGCGAGCGGGCGTATCCAAAAGACCTTCGCGAGAGGGGTCGTCCCCAGCCCATCTTAACAAAGTTCGCACGGCTTCTTCGGCTTGCGCGCGGGTTGGGCGGACAACAATTTCGGTGTTGTCGCGGTCGGTTTCAATAGCCGGGTCATGAATATTCATGAGTTCTTCCCCTTTGGTTTCACCGTTTATCGCGAATACTTGGGTACTTTCTGATATGTTTACTAGTGTTAATAGCGACGCAGTTGGTGGTGTTTGGTTAATCGTCCACACAAAACCCTACCCGAGGGTTAATACCTTGTAAAGCCATCCGCTTAAAGTTGTTAACCTACTTCAAACGCCTGTTTCGAGCGCCTGCAAAATATCCTCAAGCAAATCCTGCCCATCCTCAAGCCCAACCGAAAGCCGCACAAGACCGTCGCCGATGCCCAACGCGTCGCGTTGCTCAACCGTCAGACGTTGATGCGTGGTGGTGGCGGGATGGGTGACCAGAGATTTTGCATCGCCAAGATTGTTGGAAATCTTAACGATTTTCAAACCATTCAGGAACCCAAATGCCCCGTCGCGACCACCGGAAATGACCAGCGACAACACCGTTCCACCGGCGCTCATCTGCTGGCGCGCCAACTGGTTTTGTGGATGGCTCGCCAAAAACGGGAACAGAACCTGATCGAGGTTTTTATGTCCCTCAAGTTGCTCCGCCAGCATCTGCGCGGTCGCGCCCTGCGCCTGACATCTGAGATCGAGCGTCTCCAACCCTTTGAGCATCACCCACGCATTAAACGGGCTGAGCGCTCCGCCGGTATGTTTCAAAAACGGCACAAGCGTGTCTTGAATAAAATCACGAGTGCCAAGCACCACCCCTCCCAAACACCGACCCTGCCCGTCGATATGTTTGGTCGCAGAATAGATCACCACGTCAGCACCAAGTTCAAGCGTGCGTTGAAAAATCGGGGTGGCAAAAACATTGTCCACCATCAGCAAAGCATCGTTTACATGGGCGATCCGAGCCACGGCGGCGATGTCGATCACCTCCAAGGTCGGGTTGGAAATTGCCTCTAAAAACAATAGCTTAGTATCTGGACGCACCGCTGCACGCCACTGATCAAGGTCGGTTCCGTCAACAAAACTGACCTCCACCCCAAAGCGCGGCAACAGGGTTTCGCAGATGTAAAGACAAGAGCCAAACAAGGCCTTGGCAGCGACAATGTGGTCCCCCGCCTTC
>CAYPUW010000029.1:0-13650 GCA_964413925.1 uncultured Rhodobacter sp.
AGGCCGAGCAAGCGAGTGATCTTTGGGTGCGGGTCGAGCGGCAATGTCTGCTCAAACTGCCGGTCACGGGCGCGGTGGTGTTCTCGATCCACAGCCATGTGGTGCCGATTGGAACGCTGACAGCGGCGGAGCGGGCCGAGTTGTTTGCCCAACAAAAAGGGCCGTCTGAAGGTATGTCTTCAAGCGGCCCAGTTTAGATTGTTGTTGCGGCTACGCAGTTTCGTCGTCGCTATCGCTTGTGTCGCCAGCTTCAGCCTCTTGGGCTGGCTCCCCGCCATTATCACCGTCATTGTCACCATCGCCAAAGTCATCATTGGCGGCGGCGCCCATGTCGTCAAACAGCTCGGCGATTTCAAACTCGGCTTCGGCTTCTGCTTCGGCGGCGAGGTCCTGAATGGACTTGCCACTGGCTTGCAATTGGGCCTCCTCAGCCGAGCGCGCCACGTTGAGCGAGATTTTGCACGAGACTTCGGGGTGCAGCACGACGGTCACATCGTGAACTCCAAGCTCTTTGATCGGGCGGTCAAGCACGATCTGCTTTTTGTCAACGGTAAAGCCGCCTTCGGTGGCAGCGTCAGCCGCGTCGCGAATGCTGACAGAGCCGTAAAGCGAGCCTGCGTCAGAGGCTGAGCGGATCACGATGAACTGCTCGCCATCAAGCTTGGCAGCAACGGCCTCGGCCTCGCCTTTGGCCTCAAGGTTTTGCGCCTGAAGCTGGGCCTTTTGGCCCTCAAAATGCGTGACGTTCTTGTCGGTCGCGCGAAGAGCCTTGCCTTGGGGCAGCAAGAAATTGCGTGCATAGCCCTGTTTGACGGACACAACGTCGCCCATCTGACCAAGCTTGGCCACGCGTTCAAGAAGAATAACATCCATTGGTTGCGCTCCCTATTTCACAGCATATGGCAGAAGGGCGAGAAAGCGGGCGCGTTTGATTGCGCGTGCCAGTTCCCGTTGCTTCTTGGCCGAAACGGCGGTGATACGGCTGGGCACGATCTTGCCACGCTCGGAAATATAGCGTTGCAGAAGTTTCGTGTCTTTATAGTCGATTTTTGGCGCATTATCACCCGAGAACGGGCAGGATTTGCGACGGCGGAAAAACGGTTTATTAGCCATGATCTAGCATCCTTTCCGATCAAGTGCGGCGCGGGCCACGAGGGCCGCGTTCGTCGCGTGAATTTTTGGCTTGAATGACCACAGAGGGGCCTTCTTCATGGGCATCGACCTTGATGGTCAGAACCCGCATCACGTCATCATGAAGACGCATCAGACGCTCCATCTCCTGCACGGCCGGGGCGGGTGCATCGGATTTGATGAAGGCGTAATGGCCTTTGCGGTTTTTGTTGATCTTATAGGCCATGGTTTTCAGGCCCCAATATTCGCTGTCAACGACTTTGCCGCCATTGTCAGACAGGATCGCACCGAAATGTTCGACCAATCCCTCTGCCTGCGTGGTGGACAAGTCCTGCCGCGCAATCATTACGTGCTCGTAGAGCGCCATAATAGAGTTCCTTTTTCAAGCGTGCTTCAAAATGCGGGCCGTGAAATCTTCCGCTGGCCGCATACGAGTGGCATCCGCGTCAATCTTTTTACGGAAGATGGGGCGTTATAGCGGTTTGGTGCGCGGGTGCAAGCGTGCATTTGGCGGGGAGTGAGAGGGAAACAATAGGGCGTTTTCGGGCAGAATACCTCTATTTTAACGTGTATTTGTCTAAATTGCGCCGTAATTGGAGGTCTAGCTCAATCGGGTAAAGATATTCTGGCCAAAAACGGCCAAAAATTTGGGTGGACCACCGAACTTTGTGATTTTCCGGTTTCGGCGGCACCCAGCAGAGGTGCGATATGAGACATATAAAACTCAGGATGCAAAACTTTTTTGCAAACCAAGCCGGAGCCGTCACCGTAGACATGATCGTGCTGATGGCCGCGGTGGTGGGGCTGGGACTGGCAGCGGTTGGCACTGTCAGCAGCGGGCTGACCAATAAGTCAAACGCAATTTCCGCCGAGATGACGTCATTGAACTCGGTCGTTTCGGGCAATGGATCTTGGTTTGATCGCTTTGGCACGACTGGCGCTAACGGCGTCAAGTTGACCGCTTTGCAAATTGCCAAGAACAATGCCAAAGCCGCCTTAGCCAAGCTCAAGTCGGCGAAAGCACTGGTTTCGGAGGCGAGAGCGGCGGTTTTAGCGGCTAAAGCTGCACTCAAATCGGCAAGCGGCTCTGGTAAATCAGCAGCAAAAGCCAAACTTGCATTGGCCCAAAAGTCGTTTAAGTCGGCGAAATCCTCGCTGAAAACCGCCAGGAAGGCCAACAAGTCGGCAAAATCGGCGCTCACGACCGCGAAACACGCGGCGAAAATCGCGAAAAATGACAGTAAGAAGAATGACAGTAAGAAGAGTGACAAAAAATCCTCGGATAACAAGAAATCCGAGAAGAAGAATTCAAACAGTGATGGATAATCAAAAGAATAAAACTCTCGATTGAAACCTTAATTCCGCCATAGTGTCGCCGTTTTTGCGCACATACTGGACAGCGAGCAAACTGATTTTACCGGCGATAATCCTTCTTGAGCTGCTCGGAGGATCATTCGAGCCAAAACCGAGGGTGGGGCAAGCGAGGTTCTTAACATGATAAAATACATGAAACCTATACAGACAAAGTCTGGCAAAAATCGTTTTGAGCGGCTGATGCATAAATTTGTGCATGACGAAATGGGTGCAATCACCGTTGATCATATCGTGCTAACCGCTGGCGTGGTTGTAATTGCGCTGTTGGCTGTCAGCAACTATTCGAGCGGGGCCAAGAATCTTGCCAATGATCGCAAGCAGGTCTTGTCGAGCTATCGCGGTATCTCTTCAAGCGCCACCAATCCGACATACGCATCAACATTGATCACCGGCGGTTCAGGCGGCGGCGGCACCTCTGGTACGGGCGGTGGCGGGACCACAGGCACCGGCGGCGGAACAGGTGTGACCGGCACAGGGACTACCGGAACAGGAACGACGGGGACCGGAACAACGGGGACCGGCGATGGAACCGGAGTGACGGGGAACGGCGATGGCACCGATACTGCATCAGTCGATGGAACCGATAACAGCTCCAACAACAATGCGGATGACGACAGCTCCAGCGGCAGCAGCAGCGGCGACAAGGCCGATAACGACAGCTCCAGCGGCAGCACCAGCAGTGACAATAGTGAGAGCGACAAAAAGCACAGCTCAGGCGACGACAATAGCAAAAAAGACAAAAAGCACAGCTCAGGCGAGGACAACTCCGATAGCGAGCAATCCTCGTTCAATGACCTGCATGATTATGACTATTTGACCGGCGGCAACGGGCACGACGTTCAGTTCGCCTAAGGTCAAAATCACCGCGATTAACGGGCAGGTGCCGCTTGGTGCCTGCCTTTTTTCGTCTGGACGCATCCCGATCTGGCGGCTAGAGGTCACGAAGTAGCAGCAAAATCATCGGGGGCATCATGACAGCAGCGTTAGTATTTCCGGGGCAGGGGGCGCAGGCCATCGGCATGGGCAAAGCTCTGGCCGAAAGCTATCCCGCCGCCAAAGCGGTGTTCGACGAGGTTGATGACGCTCTGTCCCAAGATCTGTCCGGCTTGATCTGGAGCGGTGATATCGGCGAATTGACGCTGACCGAGAACGCCCAGCCGGCCTTGATGGCGACCTCAATGGCGGCAATGCGCGCGCTTGAGGCTGAAGGGGTGAATGTGGGTGACGCGGCCTTTGTGGCGGGCCATTCGCTGGGGGAGTATTCGGCCCTATGCGCCGCTTCGGCATTAACAGTTTCGGACACGGCGCGGCTTTTGAAAACGCGCGGCAAGGCCATGCAGCAGGCGGTTCCTGTCGGGGTTGGCGCGATGGCCGCTTTGCTGGGGCTAGATTTTGAGGCTGCCAATGCGGTCGCCGACGAGGCCGCGCAGGGGCAGGTTTGTCAGGCCGCCAATGACAATGATCCGGGGCAGGTCGTGGTCTCGGGCCATAAGGAGGCGATTGATCGCGCTATTAAAATTGCCAAGGCGCATGGGGCCAAACGCGCGGTTTTGCTGCCGGTGTCGGCCCCATTTCACTGCGCATTGATGGCCCCCGCCGCCGAAGTTATGACCGAAGCACTGGCGAATGTAGACATCAAAGCGCCCAAAGTCCCGCTGGTGGCCAATGTATTGGCGGCAGCGGTGAGCGCGCCTGATCAAATTCGCGAGTTGCTGATTGCGCAGGTGACAGGCTCTGTACGCTGGCGCGAATCTGTTGGCTATATGGTTGCCAACGGCGTTGACAGGTTTTACGAAATCGGCGCAGGCAAGGCATTATGCGGGATGATCAGGCGCATCCATCGCGAGGCCAGTTCGGTTGCAATCGGCACGCCAGATGCTGTTATTACAAATGTAAACAACATGAAGTAAGGGATGGAAATGTTTGATCTTACAGGAAAAAATGCACTTGTTACCGGAGCATCTGGCGGAATAGGTGGTGCCATTGCTACCGCGCTTCACGCGGCGGGGGCGACGGTTTCACTCTCTGGTACACGGCTCGCCCCATTGGAGGCTCTGGCGACGGAGCTTGGCAACCGCGCGCACGTGTTGCCGTGTAATCTTTCCGACGCCGAGGCCGTGGCAGCACTGCCAAAACAGGCCATCGAGACCATGGGTTCGCTTGATATTCTGGTAAATAATGCTGGCGTGACCAAGGACAATCTGTTCATGCGCATGTCTGATGAGGATTGGGCACTGGTTCTGGATATTAACCTCACCTCAACCATGCGCCTGTGTCGCGGCAGTCTGCGCCCGATGATGAAGGCGCGTTGGGGGCGGATCATCAATATCTCCTCTGTGGTTGGCACCACCGGCAACCCCGGACAAGCCAACTACGCAGCCTCCAAGGCGGGCATGATCGGCATGTCAAAATCGCTGGCAAGCGAGGTCGCATCGCGCGGGATAACCGTCAACTGCATCGCACCAGGCTTTATCACCACAGCCATGACCGACAAGCTCAATGAGGCGCAGAAAGAGGGTATTCTCGGAGCAATCCCTGCCGGTCGCATGGGGAACGCGAGCGAAATCGCCGCCGCCGCCTTGTATCTCGCATCAAACGAGGCTGCTTATGTTACAGGCCAGACCCTGCATGTGAATGGCGGTATGGCGATGATCTGATCCACATCGTTAATCGCTGGACAAACCATTTGCCACGCGCCAAGTTTGTGTTATAGCGCGGCAAGTTTTTACCGGAGCGGCCTTAACCCGCCGCGTCGGTTTGCCTGTTGTTTGGGCAAAACAGGTCTCCAGGTGGGGACCGTGCTAGAGAATCGGGAGGCACTCCCGCAACCATGAGGACAAAAAATATGAGCGACATCGCAGATCGCGTTAAGAAAATTGTTGTTGAGCACCTGAGTGTTGACGCAGACAAAGTAACCGAAGGCGCTTCCTTCATTGACGATCTGGGTGCCGATAGCCTTGATACGGTCGAGCTGGTCATGGCGTTTGAAGAGGAATTCGGCATCGAAATCCCAGATGATGCGGCTGAAACCATCCAGTCATTTGGCGACGCGGTGAAATTCATCACCGAGGCCTCCTGATCCGGCCCAGAATTGCTGGTAATTATCAAAAGGCGCTTCCAACGGGGGCGTCTTTTTTCATGACAAAAGCGCCAAAAAATTTATCCACTCCCTTTCACAAATCACAATAATATTGCAAACTCTTCCCTAAGCTGGATAGTTTTGATTGTTAAGGAAAGAATTTATGTTGTTGTTTCGCCTGATTTTTAAGCGTGGATTATTATTGCTGCTCATCCTCGCGGCCTGTGCGTCGTTAACCAAACAGCAATGTCTGGAGGGTAATTGGCAACAAATCGGGCTTGCCGACGGGATCAACGGCTATGCGCCCGATCGTCTGGTCGCCCATGCCAAGTCTTGTCGCGATGTGGGGATCACGCCGGACGCCAAAGCTTGGGAACGTGGCCGCGTGGAGGGGCTGAAAACATATTGCCAGCCCGCCAGTGCTTACGAGGTTGGTCGAATTGGCGGGGCCATCGGCAATGTCTGTAGTGCATCTCAACGCCAAGCCATGCAGCCCGCCTTTGATCAGGGGCGGAATTATCACGAAATCAACGTGAAAATACGAGAGCTTGAACAACAAGTGTCGGATTTGCGCGCCGAGATTGCTGCCGATTTCAAGGCAAATAAAGGCACCGCCTCCAGCAATGTTTTCTTTTTACAAACCGATATTTTTGATCTCAATCGTCGGATTCGGAGGTTGGAAACAAAGCAGCGGCAATATGCTCAATGGCCGTAGATCGCCCAAACTCCAGACTATGCTTGAGACTATGCTTGCGGTGGTCCCGCTAGATTGTGTATCACGGCCTGACAGGGAAAAGCTTCAAAAGGAATTGGCATGCGTCGAGTGGTTGTGACCGGGCTGGGAATGGTGTCGCCATTAGCTTGCGGTGTTGAGGAGAGCTGGTCGCGCCTGCTGGCCGGCAAGTCCGGTGCCGCGACGATTACCAGATTTGACGCCAGCCATCTGGCCACGGATTACGCTTGTGAGGTTCCGCGCGGCGATGGCTCTGACAGCACGTTCAACCCTGAAGACTGGATGCCGATCAAAGAGTTACGCAAAGTCGACGACTTCATCCTTTACGGGGTGGCCGCCGCCGAGATGGCGGTCACTGACGCAGGCTGGAAACCCGAAGCCGAGGAGGATCGCCTGCGTACCGGCGTGATGATCGGCTCCGGCATCGGCGGGCTGAGCACAATCGCCAATACCGCGATCACCCTCAAAGAGCGCGGCCCACGCAGGGTTTCGCCATTTTTCATCACCGCAACGTTGATAAATCTTGTCTCGGGGCAGGTGTCGATCCGCTTTGGCTTTAAGGGGCCAAACCATGCTGTGGTTACCGCCTGCTCGACCGGTGCCCATGCCATTGGCGATGCCGCCCGCCTGATCATGTTTGGCGATGCGGATGTGATGATCGCGGGCGGGGCCGAAGCGCCGGTTTGCGAGTTGGGGATTGCCGGGTTCAATGCCTGCAAGGCGCTCTCGACCAAACATTCCGATGACCCGCAAGCGGCCTCGCGACCCTATGACAGGGACCGCGACGGATTTGTGATGGGCGAGGGGGCCGGGGTCGTGGTTCTGGAGGAATATGAGCATGCGCTTGCGCGCGGCGCCAAGATTTATGCCGAGGTTCTGGGCTATGGCATGTCGGGCGATGCTTATCATATAACCGCGCCCGCCGCCGATGGGGATGGCGGATTTCGTGCCATGCAAGCGGCCCTCAAAAGCGCCAAGCTGGTCCCTGATGCGATCGACTACATCAATGCTCATGGCACATCCACCATGGCCGACACGATCGAGTTGGCAGCGGTCGAGCGCTTGCTTGGCGGCAGCGCGGCCAAGGCCACCATGTCATCGACGAAATCGGCAACCGGGCATTTGCTTGGCGCGGCAGGGGCAATCGAGGCCATATTCTGCGTGCTGGCACTGCGCGACGGGGTGGCACCGCCGACGCTTAATCTTGACAATCCTGCGGTGGAGCCAACGCTCGACCTGGCCCCGAAGCGCGCCGTTAAACGCAAGATTGACGTGGCCATGTCAAACTCGTTCGGGTTTGGCGGCACCAACGCCTCGGTTATATTCGGCAAAATTGACAGGTAGCTTCAGATGATCCGCCACATAGCCTCCAACGCCCTGACTTTGCTTATTCTCGCCATGATGATGGTCGGAGGTGTGATTGCATGGGGCACATCGCAGATGGATAAGGCCGGCGGGGTGGCCGAGGACGTGGTGTTTGAGGTGCGCGCGGGGGATCGGCTGACCACGGTTTCCGACCGATTGCTGGCAAGTGGGCTGATCTCCAACGCCACCATCTTCAGGATTTCGGCGCGCTCCACGGGCGAGGATAAACAGCTGAAATATGGCGAGTATAAAATCCCCGCTTATTCCTCTATGCGCCAAATTCTGGCACTTGTGACCTCGGGGCGCTCGTTGTCTTATCAGGTGACAATTCCCGAGGGGCTGACAAGTTTTCAAATCGTGGCCTTGCTGATGAACCAGCCGTTGTTGACCGGCGATTTGACCGACATTCCGCCCGAAGGTTCGCTTGCGCCCGACACTTACTCTATTTCCAAGGGCGACACGCGCGCCTCTGTGATCCGCCGCATGACCTTGGCGCAACACCGGATTTTGACCGATGCGTGGGGTCTGCGCGCCGAAGGGCTGCCGCTTAAAACCCCGGACGAGGCCCTGACGCTGGCCTCGATCATCGAAAAAGAAACTGCCGTACCGGCGGAGCGTGCGATGGTGGCCTCGGTGTTTATCAACCGGCTCAATCGCGGCATGCGGCTGCAAACCGATCCCACGGTGATTTATGGTGTGACCAAGGGTAAGGGCAATCTTGGCCGGGGCTTGCGTCAAAGCGAGCTGCGCACCAAAACCGACTGGAATACCTATGTGATAGAGGGTCTGCCCGCCACCCCGATTGCCAATCCCGGCAAGGATTCAATCGAGGCGGCGCTCAATCCTGCAACCTCCAATTTCGTGTTTTTCGTCGCCGATGGCACCGGCGGACATGCGTTCTCTGAAACTATCGGCGAGCATAATAGAAACGTGCGCAAATGGCGCAAGATCGAGGCCAAGAAACGGGCGGCAAAAGCCAAGGCCGTGCAAGGGAACTAATGTCAAAGCGCAAACCGGCAAGGGGGATTTATGGCTGAATATGACAACATTCCCGAAATCGCGCTTAGGTGGCACCGCGTGGGTAAACAGGTGGCTCTGGCCACTGTGATCGAGACTTGGGGTTCGTCCCCACGGTCGGTTGGCGCGCAGCTTGTGATCAGTTCCGACGGCGAATTTCAAGGCTCGGTCTCGGGTGGATGCGTTGAAGGGGCCGTGGTGGTGGAAGCGCAAGAGGCGCTTTTGGATGGTCAGGTACGCCTGCTGACATATGGCATAACCGACGAGGATGCGTTCTCGGTCGGGCTGGCTTGCGGCGGCACCATCCGCATCATGGTTGAGCCGATTGGCGTCGGGCCGGGCATGGATGTTTCTCTCTTGTCCGAGCTGGTCACCGCACGCGCCGCACGTCTGCCGGTGGTGCTGTCGGTCAATATTGAAAGCTGGCAACGCCACCTTAGCTCGGCCTTTGATGGTACGCTCTCAAGCGAGGTTCGCGCGCGGCTCGATAGCGATAAATCAGGTTTTGAGGGGGCGTGGTTCGTCGCGGTTCACAATCCTCCCCTGAAGATGATTATCATTGGTGCCGTCCATATCGCCCAGCCGCTGATGGTGATGGCGCGCCTATGTGGCTATGCGCCGCAACTGGTTGATCCGCGCGGCGCATTTGCGTCCAAGCTGCGTTTCCCCGGCGAGCAGATCATCGAGGAGTGGCCCGATGAGGCCCTGCCAAATCTGGAGCTTGACGCACGAACTGCGGTGGTAACCCTGTCCCATGACCCCAAGATCGACGACGCGGCCCTGCTTGTCGCCCTCAAATCACCGGCTTTTTATGTAGGCAGTCTTGGCTCCAACAAGACCCACGCCAAGCGAGTGGTTCGGTTGACTGAGGCCGGGGTGAGCGCGACCCAAATCGCCCGTATTTACGCACCAATCGGCCTTGATACTGGCAGCAAGACCCCTGCCGAAATCGCAATTTCCATCATGGCCGAGGTGACCCTGCGATTGCGTCGCCCATTGGGCCGTGATTAAGAGGGTCGTGATTAAGTCGCGCTGACCAATTTGGTGCGATAAAAACTCTGCGAGGTACTCCACATGAAAATTAGCTCTGACACTCCGGCGATCATCACAGGCGGGGCCTCCGGTCTTGGGGCGGCGGTGGCGCGCGCGCTCAGCGAGGCGGGCGCACCTGTCGCCCTGTTTGACCTCAATCAAGAGGCAGGTGAGAGCCTTGCCACCGAGCTTGGTGGCAGGTTTGTTCACGTCGATGTCAGCGATCACGACAGCGTCAAGGCGGGCTTTGCAGCCGCGCGCGCGGTGCAGGGCCAAGAGCGGATCATGGTCAATTGCGCAGGCATCGGTGTTGCCGCCAAAACCGTTGACCGCGATGGTAATCCCCATGATTTCGCGTTTTATGAGCGGGTGATCCGCATCAATCTGCTGGGCACATTTAATTGCGCCAGCAACGCGGCAGCAGGCATGGCCAGTGCGGCGCCACTAACGGATGATGGCGAGCGCGGGGTGATCATCAACACGGCTTCGGTCGCGGCCTTTGACGGTCAGATCGGGCAAATCGCCTATGCGGCCTCCAAAGGCGGGATCGTGGCGATGACCTTGCCGATGGCGCGCGACATGTCAAAATCCGGCGTGCGGGTGATGGCAATCGCACCGGGGATATTCAAAACACCGATGCTGGCGGGCCTGCCCGAAGATGTGCAAACCTCGCTCGGCGCGCAAGTCCCGTTTCCGTCCCGTCTGGGTGAGCCTGCCGAATATGCGTCCTTGGCGCGCCATATCGTCGAGAATTCCATGCTCAACGGCGAGGTGATCCGGCTTGATGGTGCAATCCGCATGACGCCGCGATAAGGCGCGCGCTATCGCCCTCTGATCCGTGGATCGAGCGCGTCGCGCAAACCGTCTCCCATATAGTTGACCGACAGCACCGTTAGCGAGATGGCAAGGCCGGGCCAGATCACCCGCTCGGGGCTGAGGGTCATGAAATTGGTGCTGTCAAACAGCAGTCGCCCCCATGTGGGAAAATCCGAGGGAAAACCGAGGCCGAGAAAACTAAGCGCGCTTTCGGTGATGATGGCGTTGGCGATGCCGAGGGTGGCCGACACCATGATCGGACTCATCACATTGGGCAGGATATGGCGCAAAATCATGCGGTGGGGCGGGGTGCCAACACTGCGCGCGGCCAGCACGAATTCTTGTTCTTTCAGCGCCAAAACATCGCCGCGCACGATGCGTGCGGTCTGCATCCAGCTGGTGATTCCAATCACGAACACGATCAGAATGAAAATGCCGGCTTCAAGGCCGAATGCGGCGCGTAGCGTGTCGCGAAACAGCATGATGATGACCAAAAGCAGAGGCAACAACGGCAGTGCCAAAAACAGATCGGTAAAACGCATCAGCATCCCATCGAGGCGTTTGAAATAGCCCGCAAGCACGCCAACCAGCGAGCCGACAACCAGCGACAGGGTCATGGCAACCACTCCCACGGCTAGCGAAATCCGCCCTCCGGCCAGCATTTGCGCGAGGGAGTCGCGCCCCAACTGGTCGGTTCCCAGCGGATGCCCCATGCTCGGCCCTTTGTTTCGGGCCAAAAGATCGGGGCGGTCGGGGGCCAGCGTCCAGATATAGGGACCGATCAGCACCAACAAGATGATCAACACAAAGAACGTCATTCCCAGAACCGCGCCTTTATGGGTTTTGAACTGGGCCCAGACATCCCACCACTGGCTGCGCGGGTTTTCGCTTACGGTGATGCGCTCTATTTCGCCGATGGGATTGGTGTTTAGATCAGTCATAGAGGATCCTCGGATCTAGGATGCCGTAAAGGACATCGGCCACCAGATTGAACAGCACGATCAGCACTGCAAAGATGAATGTCAGAGTCTGCACCAGCGGAATATCAGCGCCCTGAATACCGATGATCAGCAATTGGCCAAGGCCGTTCACCTTGAACACCTGCTCGGTGATAATCGCGCCACCAAACACTTGCGGGATGCCAAGCGCGATCACCGTCACCACCGGAATAAGCGAATTTCGAAGCACATGGACCAGCACCACCACCTGTTCGCTCAGGCCCTTGGCGCGCGCGGTGCGCACATAATCCTGATTGAGATTGTCGAGCATGCTCGCTCGCATAAACCGGCTGATCTGCGCGGCATTATAAAGTGCCAGCACAAATACCGGCATCACCATCTGTCGCACCTGTTTGCCAAAACTCGCCAGATCGGTGACTTTAAGCGTGGTGTCATAGATCGACGGAAACCAGAAAAAGCTGTCGCTTGGGACCATGACCGAGAAAATAACGATCAGCAGCACGCCGGTAAAGAATGTCGGTACCGAAAACCCGATCATCGACACAAACGTGCCGGTCTGGTCAAACCAGCTATATTGCTTATAGGCCGAAATCACCCCGATCGGCAGCGCGATCATGATGCCGACCACATATGACATGCCAACCACCCACAGGGTTTGCGGCATCCGCTCGACAATCAAATCCACCACCGGCGAGCGGGTGGCATAGCTCAGTATCCGCAAACGGTCGCCGTCGCCGATGGTGATATGGAACATCTGCTCAATCAAATTGAGCGGCTCATAGACAAAAAATTGTCGCAGCCACAGGATATAACGCCACCACACCGGCTGATCGAGGCCAAGATTGGTGCGGATCATCGCCCGAACTTCGGGCGGGATGGTTAAGGGCAGGTTGCCAGTCGGGTCATTGGGGGCCAGATCCAGCAGCAAAAAGATCACAAGGCTGATGAACAGAAGTGTCGGGATCGTGAACATTAATCTGCGAAGGGTATAGTTGAACATCTCGACACCTGAGCCAATGCATCTTTATATCCGGTCGCGGATCAATGCCGCGACCGGAAGTTTCAGAGGAGTTTCAGACGCTTACTTGCGCGACCAGTCGGCAACATTCCACAAATCGGAATCCCACACATTGAGCTTGACCCCGGCCAGCGAGTTGGCCCGAGCCGCAACATTACCACGCCATACCAGAGGTATGATGGCATAATCCTGCATCAGCATGTCATTCATCGCCTTGGCCAGCTCTGCCCGCTTATTGAGGTCGGCGGTGCCGGACATCTCAGCTACGAGTTTGTCATAATCGGCGTTGCAATAGCGCGGCATATTCGCACCCAACCAAGCATTTTTCGGCGACGGGATTTGCGAGCATTTCCAGCTTCCCATATAAGCCTCGGGGTCGGTGCCATCAAAGTTGTTGGCATACATCTCCACGTCAGCGAACAGCTTTTGGAACGTGTCCGGGCTGGACTGATCGCCGCCAAAGAACACGGCAGCATCAATGTTTTTCAGTTCGGTAGCCACGCCGATCTGACGCCACCAATCCTTGATGATCGCCTGAAAGTCCTGACGAACCGCGTTGGTCGAGGTTTGGTAAACCAGCGACAGACGCACACCGTTCTTGGCGCGAACACCGTCCGAGCCGAGCTTCCAGCCGGCTTTGTCCAGCAGCGCGTTGGCACCGGCAATATCCTGAACCTTACAGCCATCATTGGCGGTGGAGTTATAGACCGCCGGGCTTGGCAGCACGTTGCAGGTCACCTGACCGGCCTTGCCATAGCCAACTTCGACCAGAGTTTTGCGATCAATCGCCATCGACAGGGCCTTGCGCACATTGATGTCGCTCAGGAACGGATGCGGATGTTTAACGGTTGAGCGTTCATCACCCCATTTGGGATTCGGATCGGTCAAATTAACCATGATACGCTCTACCAGAGGGCCAAAACCGGCCACGATCTTGCCTTTACCCTTGCTCTCCATCTGCGCAAGAATTTCGGGCGCGATTTGCAGGTTCCAAGCGTAGTCAAACTCGCCGGTTTCCAAAACAGAACGCGCCGCCGCCGCCGCATCGCCGCCACCTTTGAAGGTCAGCGTGGCAAAGGCCGGTTTGGCCGGATCGCGGTAGTTCGGATTGGCCTTGAGCGAGATC
>CAYPUW010000030.1:0-13587 GCA_964413925.1 uncultured Rhodobacter sp.
ATGGGATGGACCAGTTCGGCGGATACTCAGAGCCAAGTGAAAATGGGATTTGATACCCAAGAAGCGGCGGAGAAATACGCGCGCGAGAACGGCCTGAACTACGCGCTCACCTCGCCCCACAACCGCCAGCCGATTATTCGCAATGGCGGATATGGCGAGAATTTCGCAACCAAACGCCGAGGCTCGTGGACCCACTGACGCGACCTTGCGCCTGCTCACAAGCACCTGTTCCCCACCAAAACAACAGGCCCCTTAGCTCAACTGGATAGAGCGGCTGACTTCTAATCAGCAGGCTGCAGGTTCGAGTCCTGCAGGGGTCACCATTTTTATCAATATTATCAATAATTTAAGTACGCCTAAATTTTGGCCGTCCACGCCGATTGGCTGCCGGAAGCACTACGTAAACACCTTGCAATTGAAACTAGCTGCTGCAACTCTGCACAACGCTCATCCGACAAAAATTATTTCACACGGAAATTCCTACTTCTTTTCCCATCGTTTCCACCCTTAATGACATTGAACAAACTATGAACCCCAATTGTTAACGTACGGTTGACCGAGCCGTTCTAGCAATGAGCAGTTGAGCCGCCCCTCGTTTGCCGGAGGCTGATTGCTTCATGTCATGCGACCATATCGAGTTTGTTTAACTGTGCATAGTATCTCTCTTCTGCTTCTGCTGGCGGGATGTATCCGATGGGCTCAAGCAGGCGACGATAGAGTGTCTGAGTGTCAGGTTCCCATCTAATACACTGGTGGAAAGTTTATTAAAAAGTGAGAGCGTTCAGTTTGGCACATTCGCGCATAACCCCTTAAGGTTGTTGGCATTCAGGAGTATCAGTTGGCAAATATCTGATTGACGCTCTCCAAAACTAAAGGCTTGAATGTTGCGCGGCTGCTCTGTCGTCGCAGGTGCGCGAAACGCAGTGATCGAGCCGCGTTATTTTGGCAAGAAAAGCGCCCCCGAGCATACCGGCGGGGGTATCACAGGGTTTCTTGACCAGATGTTCGCTGCTCCAGTCGGTCCCATTCAAGGTCGATATCGGCCTGAAATCCGGCTATATCGTCGGGTTTTAGGTGCCTGAAGCGTTTTTGTTGCTGCAAATAGGCGTCCACGGATCGGGTTTTATCGCTGTTGGTTAGCTCATATTTCAACCCATCCGTGACCTCAAACAGCGGGAAAACCCCCGCCTCCACCGCCAGCCGAGCGGTTTTGACCGCGCTGTCATCGGCCACGCCCCAGCCGGGCAGACACGGGATCAGAACGATAATTACTTTGGTGCCGCGAATACCCTTGGCCTTTTCAACCTTGGCCGCCATATCATTGAGATCAGAAGGGCTGGCCGTGGCGATATAGGGAATTCGGTGCGCGGCCAAAATCTCGATCAGGTTCTTTTTGCGCGTGGTTTTGCCGCCGGGCGTGCTGCCGGTGATGGCATTTATCGGCGTGGACGAGCTTTTCTGCCCGCCAGTATTCATATAGCCCTCATTGTCAAAACAGATATAAAGAATGTCCTCATTGCGCTCGCAAACCGACGAGAGCGCCTGAAAGCCGATATCATATGTCCCCCCATCCCCGGCCAGACACAAGACCGTGGTGTCGGGTTTGCCCTTAGCCACCAGCGCGCGCTTGACCCCGCAAGCCGAGGCGGCGGCAGACTCGATCGTGGTGTGAAACAGCGGGATTTTGACCGAGCTCATCGGATGCCCGCCGCAAATCACCGCCGTGCAAGAGGGCGACACCACGCCGATTGTGTCCGGTCCCAACGTGTTGAGGATTACCCGCAAGGCCAGCGCCTCTACGCAGCCGCCGCAGGCCACATGGCCCGATGAAAACAAGCCGTCATCGCAATAATTGATCATGTCCATGGCTCTACTCCACCCAAATCGGGTCGTTGCAAGGGGCGGCATCGGCATATTTTCGCGCCAGCCCCTCGATGGTTGCAGTTGAGACATTAACGCCGCCAACGCCGGTCAGCAGGCCAAACAGGCGCGCAGTGCCCTCGCCAAACAGGGCCGCCTTCAACTCCTGATGCAAAACCCCGCCCATGCCGGGGGAGTAATTGCGATCAAGCACCATTGCCACGGGGACGTCGGCCAGTGCCTCGCGCAAAGCCCGCTCGGGCAGGGGCCGAAACAGGCGCAGCTTCAGCAATCCCGCCTTTAGCCCGTCCTCGCGCAGACGATCCACCGCCTCGCGCACGGTGCCGCAAAGACTGCCCATGGTCACAAATGCGACCTCGGCCCCGTCCATGCGGTAGTTTTCCAGCGCGCCATATTCGCGCCCGGTCAGCGCGCCCCAGTCACGGCCCGCCGCGTCAACCAGCCCCTCGACTTCGGCCATTGCCGCTGCCATCTCGCGTCGGTTTTGGTTCCATGTTTGCTGATTAACCGGCGCGCCAAATGTGCGTCCGTTGGCGGTATCCAGCAGCAAATCCGGCGCAAATGGCGGCAAAAATCCGTCAACTAGGGCTTGGGTCGGCACATTCACCGGCTCGACCGCATGCGAGACATAAAAGGCATCGTGATTAACCATCACCGGCAGGCGAACAGCCTCGGCGACTTTGAAGGCGTGAATGACCGTATCCAGCGATTCCTGCGGCGTTTCGCTATAAATTTGCACCCATCCCGTGTCGCGTTGGGCCAGACTGTCAAGCTGATCGGGCCAAAACCCCCACGGGGCGGCAGGCGTGCGATTGACGTTGAACATCACAATAGATGAGCGCGCGCCAGCGGTATAATGCAGCAACTCATGCATCAGCATCAGCCCTTGCGAGGACGTGGCGGTGAACACCCGCGCGCCGGTCATGGCGGCACTCATGCAGGTGGCCATCACTGAATGTTCGCTTTCGGGTGTAATCATCTCAACATCAAACAGACCTTGGGTTTGCAGCTCGGTCAGCTTTTCTAAAATCGGGGTTTGCGGCGTGATCGGATAAACTGGCGTGACATCTGGGCGCGCCAATTTCACCCCCCAAGCCACCGCGTGATTGCCGCTGAGAAGTTGCACCTCGCCGCTCTGGTTCATGTCTTTCATTGCACCATCTCCCCGATCATCTGAACCGAGCCGGTCGGGCATTCGGCCACGCATAATCCGCAGCCCTTGCAATAATCCGCGTTGACCAAATAGCCGTGATCGAGCTTGGTGATCGCCATGTCGGGACAGTAAAAATAGCAATTGTCGCAATAGGTGCAGGTGCCGCAGGAAAAACAGCGCGAAGCCTCGGCAAGCGCCGCGTCAATATCCAGCGGCTGTTGCACCTCGTCAAAGGATTGAAGCCGCACGGCTGGCTCGGTGTTGGCTTGCCGCTGACGCGCTGCTCTGATCTGATAGGCGGTGTTGATCTTGTCAAATCCGGCGGGCGAGGCGGGCATTACCGCAGGCGTGCTTGGCTTATGAAAGCCAGCAGCGATTGCCTGTGCCGCTTGTTTGCCCATGCCAATCGCTTGGCTAACGAAACGATCCATGCTGGCAAGATCGCCGCCTGCATAAATTCCTGCCGTGGCGGTTTGGCCATCAGGGCCAGTTTGCGCCAACGCTCCCGTCTGTTCAATCAGCCCGGCCCAGCGGCTGACATCTGCATCCTGACCGATCGACGGAATGATGGTGTCCGTCGTGAGCGCAAACTGCCCGTCGTCAAGCGGCTCAACGCTGAAATCGCCTCGGGTTGTGGCGCGCGCGAAACTCACATGACAACAAGTAAGACGCAGCCCGCCGCGCTCCTCATTCACCGATTGCATCATCGCGCCGCCAACAAACGTGACGCCTTCCTCAACGGCCTCGCGGATTTCGGCCGCTTGCGCCGGAAGTTGGCCCTCTGGTTCCAGCGATAAAACCGTGACCTCGCGCCCCAACCTGCGTGCAGTGCGGGCAACATCCAGCGCCGCACTGCCCCCGCCGATGACAACAACCCGACCGCCCAGATCAAGCGGCGTTTCACTGTTGCTCGCGGCCAGAAACTCGGCGCTGTCGATCACATATGGCTGATCATAATCAAGCCCCGCAAGCCGCTTGGGCGTTGACGCGCCCGTGGCCATGTAAACCGCGTCAAACCGATCCCGCAAACCTCGCAATGCGGTGCTATCCATCACCTCGGCATCGAGCTTAACCTCCAGCCCCAGATCAACAATCCGCGCGATTTCCAAGTCCAGAACCCGGCGCTCAAGCCGATAGGCGGGGATGCCGTAGCGCAGCAAACCACCAAGCTTTGGCTGACGCTCATAAAGCGTGACCGAATAACCCGCCCGCAACAGATGATAGGCCGCAGACAAGCCCGCAGGCCCGCCGCCAATGATGGCAACGCTCTGAGAACACAGAACTTTTGGCTCTTCAAACTGCCAGCCCTGCTCCAGTGCCATATCGCCGACAAACCGCTCCAGACTGCAAATCCCCACGGTCTCGTCAAGGTTTTCGCGGTTGCACGAGGTCTGGCAGGGATGGTGGCAAATCCGGCCAATCACGGCGGGAAACGGGTTGTTATCCACCAGCGTTTGCCACGCCTCAAAATAAGAGTGCTGACCGATCTGCCCGATCCATTCCGCAATCCGCCCATCGATTGGGCAAGCTGTGAGGCAGGGCGAAACCAAGGTCTGATAAACCGGAATTGCGCTGCGCCATGTGCCGGTCATGCGCGCAGCTGAGCTTTGGTCGGTCCATAAAGGGGAAGGGATAAGCGTCATCGCGTGAGCCTCCTCATAATGTTTCGCTGATTTGCTGATAAGCCTGACGACAAGACGCCACGTTTTGCGCGCGACGGGACGGTGCGGTCTCGTCAATCACCGCGCAGATCGTCTCCAGTTTTGGCTGATTGAGCACCGCTACCAACGCGCCAAGCAAGGCCGAGTTGACCACCTTGCCCATGTCGTTTTCCTGAGCGATTTTTCGCCCGTTCACCGGCAGAATGTTAAACGCACCAAGCTCGGCAAACTGCCCGTCAAACGCGGCCCTTTCGCGGCTGCTGTTAACCACGATCAACGCGTCGGGATCGGCCAATTGCAAAAATGCCGCGTCCAAAAGGCTTTCGTCAAAGCACAGCAAAGCGGATGCATGGTCGATATTGCTGCGCAGCCGAATGGGCTTGTCGTCCGCCCGAAGCGAGGAGGCTACGGGGGTGCCGCGCCGCGCGCCGCCATAGGTGGCAAATGTCTGCACATATTGACCTTCGGCAAAAAACGCGCGCGCCAACTGGTTCCCGGCGGTTTGCGCCCCTTGGCCGCCGCGACCGAGTATCAGGATTTCTTGCATGTCTAACCTTCTGCTAAATAGTGGTTTTTTGCGTTCTAGAACTGGGTTCCGGTTACAATTGCCGCAGCTTATAGCGCTGTATTTTCCCGGTGGCGGTCTTGGGGAGATCGGCCACAAAATCAATCCAGCGCGGATATTTCCACACGCCAATGGCGGTTTTCACGCAGGATTTGAGGTCGTCAAACAGATCGGCCTCGGCGGTTTGGTCGGTCAAAACCACGAACGCCTTGGGCTTGATCAGCCCCTCGGCATCCGCATGGGCCACCACGGCAGCCTCAAGCACGGCGGGGTGCGAGATTAACGCTTGCTCGACCTCAAACGGCGAAACCCAACGCCCGCCCACCTTGAACATGTCGTCGGTGCGCCCGCAATAATGGTAATAGCCATCACCGTCGCGGGTGTATTTATCGCCAGTATGGGTCCACTCACCGGCAAAAGTCGCGCGCGACTTGGCCCGCTGGTTCCAATAGCCATCCGCCGCCGAGCCGCCGCAAACCAGCAACTCGCCAAGCTCGTCCTGGCCTACATCAAGCCCCTCGTCATCGACCAGTCGCAGCTTATAGCCGGGGATTTCGCGCCCCGACGTGCCGTAGCGAATATCGCCGGGTTGGTTGGACAAAAACACATGCAGCATCTCGGTCGAGCCGATGCCGTCAATAATATCGACCCCCATGCGGGACTTCCAGGTTTTGCCCACGTCCTCGGGTAGCGCCTCACCTGCCGAAATACATAAGCGCAGCCGGTCGGAGCCGTTTTCGGGCAGGCAATCAGCCTCGGCCAGCATCGACGCGTAAAGGGTGGGAACGCCGAAAAACAGCGTCGGGTTGAAGCGCTGCAATATGGCGAAAACCGATTGCGGGGTGGGGCGCTCGGGCAGCAAAATCGTGGTTGCGCCAACCCACATGGGGATCGCCATACCCGCCCCCAGACCATAGGCGAAAAACAGTTTTGCGGCGGCGAAACACACATCGTCATGGCGAATTCCGAGCACGTTTTTACCATAATTATCAGCCACATAAGCGGGGCTGGTATGGACGTGACGCACGCCTTTTGGGTCTCCTGTCGAGCCAGATGAATAAAGCCAGAACGCGGTCTCGTCGGCACAGGTCGCCACGGTTTCAAACTGCGGCGCGGCGCGGCTCATAAGTTCGGAAAAGCTCGCATGCGGGCTGACCTCATCGCCTAGCACGACCACATGGCGCAGAGCGGGCAGATGCTCAAGCAGCGGGGCCACGACCGCAAGTAGCGGGGCCGAAATGAACAGCGCTTCAACCCGGCTATCGCTAAGAATATAGTCGTATTGATCGCTCGTCAGCAGCGTGTTGAGGCAAACCGGAATGACGCCCGCACGGATTGCTCCCCAGAAAACAATGGGAAAATCGACCGTGTCAAACATCAACATGGCGATGCGGGCCTCGCGGCCAATCCCCAGATCGGCGAGCAGATTGGCCATCTGGTTGGACTGGGTTTGCAGATCGAGATAGCTGAGCGCGCGCTCGGGGTCGATAAACGCGCTTTTGTCGCCGAAACCGTTTTCGACATTTCTGTCGATCATATCGCTGACGGCGTTGTATTGGGTGTTGTGTTGCTTTGGCATACCCACGCGGCAGACCTCCCTTGTCGCGGTAATCATAAAACAAGTATAACAGTACAACTATACCTATTAAGGTGAGTCGCGCAAATGGAGAATATCATGCAAATTCTGCACCCAGACGATTGGGCCGCCCCCGTTGGTTATTCAAACGGCATCAAAACCACCGCTGGCGAGATGATATTCGTGGCGGGGCAAGTCGGCTGGAATGCCGAGCAGGAGTTTGAAAGCACCGAACTGGCGCCACAGTTTGAGCAGGCCCTCAAGAACGTGCTGGCGGTCGTGGCCAAGGGCGGGGGCGCGCCGGCCAATATTTGCCGCATCACCGCGTTTTGCTGCGACAAGCCAAAATATCTCGCCGCTCGAAAACAGCTCGGCCCGATCTGGCGCGCGCTGATGGGCGATCATTTTCCGGCTATGAGCATGATTTTCGTCGCCGACTTGCTGGATCATCCGGGTCTGATCGAGCTTGAGGCAACGGCCGTGCTCCCGCGAAATTGATGTGGGGCGCGGCGTGAGCGCCTATACGCTCGCGCCCGAAACGTTTATTCTCGGCCAAACTGAATTGACCGGAGACCGATATGAGTTTTGTAAAAATCATCGCCACCGTAGGTATTCTTGCCGCCGTTGCCACGGTTGCGAGCGCCAATCAGCATGGCAATAAATACGTCCACAGCCGCGCCTATCAGGGCCAAGTCTATGTGATGTACCAAAACCACATGTCGCTTTATACCTATGACAAGGATCAGGCGGGGGTCTCGAACTGTTATGGCGCGTGCGCCAAGGCATGGCCACCAGCGTATCTCGGCAAAAACACCCCGCTTGGCAAGAATTACGGTCTGATCAAGCGCGATGATGGTGGCTGGCAGGCGACGTTCCGGGGCAAGCCGCTTTACCTTTACAGCAAGGACAAAAGCATCGGCGATATCAACGGCGATGGTGTAGGCGGGGTTTGGCGCTTGGCCAAACCTTAAAGCTGGCGGATTGACGGGCCTTTTGCGGGGGTGGTCGCAGGATTGGTCGCAGTATTTGTCGTGATGGCTTGGGGCTTGGCGCGTCGGTCGATCTGCTTGAGCATGGTCGAGAGCGTAATTGCCCCGAACGTGGCTTGCGATATATCCTCGATTTCGCACATCACATCAAACAGCACCCATTCCGCAGGTGTGGCGACCGACGGGTCGGTCAGCTTGCAGTCGTTTGAGGTGTTTTCAAACAGCGCGATCACATCAAGTAAGGTCAAACGGCGCGCGTTGCCCGAAAAGCTGTAACCGCCGCCGACACCTCGGATTGAGCGCACCAAACCCGCGCGGCCAAGCGTGTGCATCACCTTGGCCAGATGATGGGCGGAGACGCGATATTTCTCGCCTATTTCGGCGACAGAGACCTGACGTTCAGGCTCGGAAGCCAACTCGAGAAGGGCGAAGATCGCCAGACGGCTAGATTTTTGCAAAATGTCCTGTCCTTGCTTTTGCAGGCTTGGCCGGTCGTTGACCTTACCCAGTGTTCTCAGTCGTGATCAAAGTCATCCAGCTCTTTTTCAAGCTGAATATAGGGTCCGGCAACCATACCTTCGCTGCGGAAAAACGCCATGTGTAACTGGTTTTGACGCGCCACCATCGTGCGCATGGTTTTGACGCCCGCCGATTTGAACTGATGCGAGATCGCCTCAAATAGATGCTCGCCGATACCTTGCTGGCGGGTGCCCGGCTCAACCGAGAAGGCGAAAATCCAACCGCACGGTTCAGAGCCAAACTCCCATCCGCGCACCTCACCGACGATATAGCCAAGCACCGGGCATTCGCGCGACGGGGTTGCGGCCTCAGCGATCAGGAAGAACCGCTGATCGGTGCGGCGCGCGGCGTAACGCTCAAAGATATCCTGCCAATATTCGGGTTTGGCACGTTTGGTCACGCGCTCGTCAAGGGCGGCAATGTGGCCGAGATCGCTTTGGGAGACCTTGCGAATAACCAGTTTGTCCCCTAATGGAGCGGTTGAGGCTTGCGTGTTTTCGCTCATAAAGTTCTTTCACTCGTTCCGGGATATGAACCCGAATTTCTAGACCAGAAACGCCCGACTTAGCAACCATGACGTTTGTCGTCATCAGGATTTTTTGGTGGTATTTATACTATAGACGATAAACAGGTATAATGGTACTGTAATATCACTTTAGACTATCCACACATAAAGGTTTGACGCATGAAGCGGATTGTCAGCCTCAAGATCAATGGTGAATTTGTAGAAGACGCGATTGCAGACAGCATGTTGCTGATCGAATATCTGCGCGAGACCCGCCATTTGACGGGCACCAAGCAGGGCTGCGATGGTGGCGAATGCGGGGCCTGTACGGTTTTGGTTAACGGGCGGTCGAGGTTGGCTTGCATCACCCTTGCCAGCACCTGCGCCGGTGCCGAAATCGAGACGATAGAGGGTCAGGCCAGTGGCGGAAGGCTCTCGGCCTTGCAGCGCGCGTTTCACGAAAACCTCGGCACGCAATGTGGTTTTTGCACCCCCGGCATGATCATGGCTGCCGAAGGCTTGCTGCGTCAAAACCCCAACCCTGACGATGCCGAGATTAAAACAGCCCTTGGCGGAAACATCTGCCGTTGCACCGGCTATGTCAAAATCATTAAATCCGTGCGCGCCGCCGCCAAGCAGTTGGCCGGAGCGTCCACGTGACCAAATCCCATATCGCCGGAACGCCTGTGCCTTTGGTGGACGGCATCGAAAAAGTGACAGGGCGTGCGCGCTACACCGCCGATCTGACGACAGGCGATGCGTTGGTTGGGCGAATATTGCGCGCCCCTCGCAGCCACGCCCGAATTCTGGCGATCGATACCAGCCGTGCCGCGGCGCTTGAAGGTGTGCGCGCGGTCGTGACCGGGGCCGATTGCGCCCAAAGCTACGGCGTTATCCCCATTGCCATGAACGAATATCCCATGGCGCGCGATGTTCTGCGTTATCGCGGCGAACCGCTTGCCGCCGTGGCCGCCATCGACGCCAAAACCGCGCAAGCCGCGCTTGATCTGATCGAGTTGACGCTGGAAGACCTGCCCGCCGTTTACACCGCAAAAGCGGCGCGCGCGCCTGATGCGGCCCAACTCCACCCCGATAAACCCGGCAATCTGGAGCGCGAAGTCCACCACAGCTTTGGCGATCCAGAGGCTGGCATGGCCAAAGCCGACTTGGTGCGCGCCGAGGTTTTCAGCTGCGCCGAGGTTAATCACGCGCAGATGGAGCCTCACGCGGCCCTTGCCGATTACGACCCCGAGCGCGATCGCCTCACCTTTCACTCCGTCTCTCAAGTGCCGTTTTACGTCCATTTGACGCTGGCGCGCTGCCTCGGGATGGAGGCTGCACAAATTCGCGTGATCCAGCCATTTATTGGCGGCGGTTTTGGCGCGCGCACCGAAACCCTGAATTTCGAGATCATCACTGCTCTTCTGGCCCGTGCCGCCGGTGGCAAGGTGATGATGAAGCTTTCGCGCGAGGAAAGTTTTATCACCCATCGCGGGCGCCCCCAAACCGATGTTGCCCTGAAAATAGGCATGACCGACAAGGGTAAAATCACCGCCGTGAAATGCGAGGTGGTGATGGCGGGCGGCGCTTATGCTGGCTACGGGCTGGTGACAATCCTTTACGCGGGTGCGCTGCTGCATGGCATTTATGACATCGAGAACGTCAAATATGACGGCTATCGGGTCTATACCAACCTGCCGCCTTGCGGGGCGATGCGCGGTCACGGCACGGTCGATGTGCGCCACGCATTTGAGTGTTTGCTCGACCGCATGGCCCATGAGCTGGGCCTTGATCCGTTTGCTGTCAGACGCGCGAATTTGCTGTACGCGCCGACATTCACGCCCAATGATCTGATGGTCAATTCCTACGGTCTGGGCGCGTGTATGGATAAGGTTGAGACCGCCAGTAACTGGTATAATCGCAAAGGTAAACTGCCGCATGGGCGCGGTCTGGGCATGGCGTGTTCGCATTATGTCAGCGGAGCTGCCAAGCCGGTGCATTGGACCGGCGAGCCGCACGCCGTGGTCTCCATGAAGCTCGATTTTGACGCCAGCATCACGGTTTTGACGGGGGCCGCCGATATAGGCCAAGGCTCCAGCACCATCGTTGCGGTGGCTGCCGCTGACATTCTGTCGGTGAGCATGTCGCGCATTCGCGTGATCGCTGGCGACAGTGCGCTGACGCCGAAAGACAACGGCTCTTATTCCAGCCGGGTGACGTTTATGGTCGGAAATGCGGCGATTGAGGCGGCGATGGCCCTGAAGCAAAAACTGGTACTGGCCGCAGCCAAGATTTTAGAGAGCCTGCCCGAGGATATCGTCTGCGAGGGCGAGACCTTCTCGGTCAAAGGCAGCGCACAATCGATGTTATCCTTCCAAGAGGTGGCGCTGGCAGCCTTGGCCGAAGAAGGGACCATCACGGTTAAGGGCACGTTTACCACGCCGATAAAAGCGCAAGGCGGCAAGCATCGCGGCGGTGCCGTCGGCTCGACCATGGGCTTTAGTTATGGTGCGCAAGTGGTTGAAGTTACAGTTGATATTGAAACCGGCCTTATTCAGATCGAGAAGGTTTGGGCCGCTCTTGATTGTGGCTTTGCCATCAATCCGCTGGCGGTCGAGGGCCAAATCGAAGGCTCTGTCTGGATGGGAATGGGGCAGGCCTTAAGCGAGGAAACACGCTTCGTTAACGGTTTGGCTGTGCATGCAAACCTGCTCGATTACCGCGTCCCGACGATGGTGGAATCCCCCGATATCGAGGTTCATATTGTCGAGACCATCGACCCGCTCGGCCCATTTGGTGCCAAAGAGGCGGGCGAAGGTGCCTTGTCGGGCTTTCCTCCGGCCTTGGTTAACGCGGTTGCCGATGCCATCGGGCTTGAGGCCAATTTCCTGCCCCTGACCCCGGATCGGGTGCTTGAAACCTTGATCAAACAGCGCCGCGCTGCCCGGCGAAAGGCGGCGTCATGAGTGCATATTTACCGGAATTTAACCTTGTCAAACCTTCGAGCATAGTCGAGGCCCTCTCCGCGTTCAGGGATCGGCCACACGCCAAATTCTGCGCGGGAGGCACCGATCTGATCCCCAACATGCGCCACGGGTTGTTTGAGGTCGAAACATTGATTGATCTTGGCCAAATCGTCGGGTTTGACGCGGTCAAAACCAAGGGCGCAGATATCGAGTTGGGGGCGGGTATCAGCTTGTCAAAACTAGCAGGCAGGGCCGACATTCGCGAACGCTTCCCCGCTATTGCCGAGGCCTGTGAAAACGTCGCCGGACCAAGCCACAGAGAGGCGGCAACGCTTGGCGGTAACCTCTGCCTGGAGACACGGTGCCTTTACTATAATCAAAGCGAATGGTGGCGCAAATCAAACGACTATTGCCTTAAATATCAAGGAGATATATGTCATGTGGCCCCACGCGGAAACCGCTGCCGGGCCGCGTTTTGTGGCGATCTGGCACCCGCTTTCATGGTGCATCACGCTGAGGTCGAGCTGGTGTCGCTGGATGGCGCGCGTCGCCTGCCGTTGGCTGATTTTTTTGTCGAGGATGGCGCGGCTCATCTCGTGCTGCAACCGGGGGAGATTTTGGCGTCTGTCCACTTGCCAGCGACGCAGGCGCGCTCCGCCTACGGTAAAATTCGCCAGCGCGGCGCGATTGATTTTCCGCAAGCTGGGGTTGCCGTTTCTTGCCGCAAAGAGGCGGGTGCGTTGCGGTTTGCACTGGCTTTCACTGGCACCAACTCCAAGCCAATCTTGCTGGAATATAGTGCGCCGCTGGGGCCAAAAACCGCTGCCGACAGCTATTTTGAGGCGCTTGAAAAACTGGTTCAAAAGACCGTATCGCCGCAACGCACCACCACCACGGCCCCGCATTATCGTCGGTTGGCGGTGGCGGCGCTGGCGGTGCGTTTGGCGCGGGGGCTGGTATGAAAAACCGCTTGCCGGGGCGGCATTGGCAGGACAAGGACGGCCTGCATATCGATGTGCGCAGCCTGCCACCACCACAGCCGATGGTCGCGATCTTGGGCCAGCTTGATCAGCCGGGCCAGCGCGGTCCGGTCGTCGTTCATCATGATCGCGAGCCGGTTTATCTTTATCCAGAGTTGGCCGAGCGCGGCTGGATATGGGAACTGGTTGCAGGCGAGCCTGACGAGGTGCGCTTGATCCTTACGCTACCATCATGAGCTTTGGCGCATCGTTTCTGGGCGGAGCCAACAGCCGCCTTCTTCCAGTGTCCATTCCGTTCCGGTTTTTTTTGCTCGGTCTGGTTTTTCAGGCCGCCGCATGGCTGGTTTTGTTCCTGAACGCCGCTGATCTCGCGGGGTTTACAGGCGGTCTCGGTCCGGTTCTGGCGGCGGTCCATCTGCTGACGCTCGGGGTTTTGACCATGACGGCGATGGGGGCGAGCTATCAGTTTTTACCGATTGTCACGCGGCAAGCCTTGATGCGGTTTTGGCCCGCACGCCTCAGCTTTTGGCTGGTCGCGGCGGGTGTGATCATTTTGACCTATGCTATGGCGCGGTTCTGGCCTTTTGGCCTTGATCTCGGGGCTGGACTATTTGCCGGAGGCCTGCTGGTTTTTGTGATCCTGACCGGCGACAACCTGCGCCGGGCCTCTGACTTGGCGGTGGTGGCGGTGCATGGATGGTTGGCGCTTCTTGCGTTGTTAGCCGTTGTTATTGCGGGATTTATGCTGATCATTGACCTTCGCTCGGGCGGGATTTCCGACCATCAGGCGCT
>CAYPUW010000031.1:0-13538 GCA_964413925.1 uncultured Rhodobacter sp.
TGATCTCGTTTCCTTATATGGTGCTGAGCGAAACCGCGCTGTCGTTTATCGGGTTGGGGTTGAAAGATCCGGTTAATTCGCTTGGCGTGATGCTGCAAAATGTGACCAAGGCCGATGTTTTGCTGAATTATCAATGGTATTTCATTCCGGTGATCTTTTTCATCGTCCTCGTTCTTGCCTTTGTTTTTGTCGGGGACGGGTTGCGTGATGCGGCTGATCCTTACGGGGATACCAAAAAATGACCAGCCTGCTAGATGTTGAAAACCTCACCTTGCAATTTGACACAGATGAGGGGCGGATCACCGCTGTTGACGATGTGTCGTTCTCGCTCAAACAGGGCGAGGTTATGGGGCTGGTTGGCGAAAGCGGGTCAGGTAAATCGGTCACGGCTAAAGCGTTGATGAAGCTCAATCCCGGCAATGCCCATTATTCGGACGCGACCAATATCACGCTTCATCTCGACGATTGGGCCGTTGATATCATGTCGCTTAAGAACAACCGCGACATGCAGGTGGTGCGCGGCGGTGCGATCTCGATGATTTTTCAAGAGCCGATGGCCAGTTTCGCCCCGGCGATCTCTATCGGCGATCAGATGGTCGAGCAGTTGCTAATCCACACCGATATGACCAAGAAACGCGCGCGCGAAGTGTCGATTGAAATGCTGGACCGCGTGGGCATCTCGGATGCCTCCAAACGGTTCAAGCAGTTCGCGTTCGAGCTTTCGGGCGGAATGCGTCAACGTGCGATGATCGCGATGGCGCTGTCGACCAAGCCGAAATTGCTGATCGCGGACGAGCCGACCACGGCGCTTGATGTGACTATTCAGGCGCAAGTGATTGATTTGATGAAAGATTTGGTCGATGATTTTGGTATGGGAATTATCTTCATCACCCATGATCTGGGTGTGATCGCCCAAACTGCCGACAGCGTGGCCGTGATGTATCTTGGCCGCATCGTCGAGCAAGGCCCCGTGCGCGAGGTTATTCGCACCCCCGCCCATCCCTATACCCAAGGGCTGCTGGCGGCGTTGCCCGATCTCGAGGATATGGACTCGCCGTTGGTTCCGATCCCCGGCGATATTCCCTCACCGCTCGAGCGGCCTTCGGGATGCGTGTTTCACACCCGTTGTTCAGTGGCAATCGCCGGAAAATGCAACACCGTGATCCCCGAGTTTGTTCAGATCGACGCCAATCACCGCGCCGCCTGCCATCTTGCGACCAAAGGAGGCCGCGCGTCATGAACGACAAACCCCTGATTTCGACCCGTGATTTGTCGGTGCATTACCCGCTGAGAGGCACTCTTATCGGCCCCAAACCCGTGGTGCGCGCGGTCGAAGGCGTTAGCGTGGATATCACGCGCGGCAGCTTTTTCGGGCTGGTCGGCGAGAGCGGATCAGGCAAGACTACATTTGGGCGCGCGCTGTTGAAGGCAGCACCAATTACCCGTGGCAGTATCAAATATGACGACGGCGAGGTTAATTACGAACTAACGACAATCGACGACAAACAACTCAAGGATTATCGCAGCCGCGCGCAGTTGATTTTTCAAGACCCCTATGCCGCGCTTAGCCCGCGCATGACTGTGCGTGACATTATCGCCGAGCCGCTCCAGGTGATGGGTCTGACCAAAACGCGCAAAGAGACCGATGACCGGGTGCGCGAAATTGCCGCTAAGTGCCGCCTGAACCTAGAGCATCTGCGCCGATTCCCGCATGCGTTTTCCGGCGGTCAGCGCCAGCGGATTTCCATCGCCCGCGCGTTGGTTTCTGCTCCGCAATTCGTGGTCGCCGACGAGAGTGTTGCCGCACTTGATGTGTCTATTCAGGCCGATGTTTTGAACCTGCTCAAGTCGATCCAGCAGGAAATGGGGCTGACGTTTTTGTTCATCAGCCATGACCTTAGCGTGGTTGCGCATATTTGCGACCATGTGGCCGTTATGTATCTAGGCCGACTGGTGGAAACCGCCCCCACGCGCGAGCTTTTCGCCGCTCCGCGCCACCCCTATACCAAGGCCTTGCTGTCGGCTATTCCGTCGCTTGACCCTGACGCCCGTGGCACCGCGCAAAAGCTTGAGGGTGAGATACCCTCGCCGACAAACCCGCCTCCGGGGTGCAAATTCAATACCCGTTGCCCGTTTGCGATTGATATTTGCCGCAAGGATGAGCCGGTGTTGGAAAGCTCTGGCACCGAGCATAATGTCGCTTGCCACCGTTGGCGCGAGTTGGCTGAAACCGAGGTTCTGGCCTAGACCGCACCGCCATTGCCTTGGTCCATTGGGTTTTGGCAGTTGTCGTTAGCCATTATTAATGCAATACCCTTCAGTTCCCGCTTTTTGGGTCATCACCTTGCACGTAGCTTTGATGGATGGCCGGTGAACACGAAAGTGGTTGGCCTTCCTAGAATACCTTGTAGTTTTAGTAACGAATACTCGGAGCAGCCTTAAAATGGTTTTGACCAAACGCCGTAAATACGGTTCGCAGAGCGTTTCTGCCACTGAGTTTATTCTCAAGATTTCCCTCGTGATTTTGGTTGTGGAGGGGCTGATCATGTATACGCTGCCTCTGTTGCCGGACCGGGTACATATGCTTGGCGCGACCCGTCACTGGTTTTTGCCGTTTCTGGACGTAACTGTTCTGGTCGTTTTTGCCAGCCCGCTGGTCTATTTCTGGGTCGTGCGCCCGTATGTTTTGGCGCGCCAAGAAGCTGAAAACTGGTTGACGCGCAAACGCAATATGTTTGTCGAGGCCCAACAGCTCGGCCAGATCGGCTCTTGGGAGGTGAACGAGGCCCATGACGGGTTTTACTGGTCGGCCCAGATGCACCGGATTTTTGACACCACGCCCCAAACCGCAGACGAAGCGCTTGCGGCCTTGTGTCAGAACGTTCACCCTGACGAAAGCGACGAGATTAAAAACAAGTTTAACCTATTTTTTCAAGGCTCTGATACGCTTAACACCACGTTTCGGATCGTGACGAAAGATGGCCGGTCAAAATGGCTGCGCGCCCAAGCGAAATCCGGTCGCGATGACGCTACTGGCTCGGCTAAAATCTTTGGCACTGTGCAGGATATCACCTCGCATAAAGAGGCTGAGACTGCGAAATCCGAGTTTATTTCGGTGATGAGCCACGAGCTTAGAACCCCGATGACCTCGGTTATTGGTGGTTTGCGTTTGGTCACAAGCGGAGCCGCTGGCAAGCTGCCGAAACAGGCGCGCGTGCTTTTGGATATCGCCGAGAAAAATGCCGCGCGATTGTTGTTGCTGGTCAATGATATTCTGGATTTGGTGCGTATGGATGCAGGCAAAATGGCCTATGATCTGGAGACGCTTAACCTTAACGACATCGTGCAAAACGCCATCACGCAGACCTCTGATTTCGCGCGGCTTCACGAGGTAGAGGTGGATTTTCGCTCCGTGGACGAGCGGTTGGACCTGCAAGGTGATCCTGCACGACTGGTGCAAGTCATGATCAATCTGTTGTCCAACGCAATCAAGTTTTCGCCCAAAGGATCAACCGTTGACGTGGAAGCTGTTCGCAACGATCACCGCTTGCGCCTGACCATTAAGGACCACGGGAAGGGTATCGCCGAAGAGCAGCGATCCAAGGTATTTGACCGCTTTACACTCGGCGAGGCTAGTGATCATCACGCCACGGGCGGCAGCGGACTCGGTCTGACCATCGCCAAGGCGATCGTGGTGGCGCATGGCGGCGAAATCGGTGTTGTCAGCGAAGCAGGAGAGGGCGCGACTTTTTACGTCACTTTACCGGCACTTTGAAACCGGAGTGAGGGAACCACACCGACCACCCCGTCCGAAGTGATGGTCAAATCCGACAGCGTGCGATCCATGTGCCGCATCCGGTGGCTGAGCAGTTTTTGGGTAAGCCTGAGCAGCGTGGGCATATGGGCCGGATCATTGGCCAGATTATGCATCTCGGTCGGGTCGTTTTTCAAATCAAACAGCAAGGGCGGCAGACCGCCGTTGAAATGCACGAGCTTGAAGTCAGCTTCGCGCAGGATCGCCAGATTGGCGTCGTGAAGGTCAAGCTTGCATTTTCGCTGAACGGCGGTGGCTTGGATCGGTTCGCCGAGATCAAGCTCCAAATGCACGGCATCGCGCCAGTTTTCAGGGGCGTTTGCGCTTAAAAACGGACGCAAGGATCGCCCGTCCATCGAGCCGGGAATAGCGCGCCCCGCCAGATCAAGGATCGTCGGCGTGATATCAACCGACTCCGTCAAATGGCTTACGGTGGTGCCATTGGCATCGCGGCAAGCGGGATCGCGTATAATCAGCGGCACACGATATGCAGGGTCATAGACGTGGGATTTCCCCCACATATGGTGATCGCCCAACATCTCGCCATGATCCGCCGTCAGGATTATCTTGGTGTTTTCATATTGTCCGGTCTGTTTCAGATGCTCGATCACGCGACCCACATGCACGTCAACCTCGGTTATCAGGCCAAAATAAAGCGCGCGTATCAGCCTTACATCAGCATCGCGCTCAGCGCTGATCTGGCCCCAACATCCATCAACCGCCGCCTCCATTGGCGGGCGTTGTCGTTTTGCCGCCAGCATGGGATGCACCGCCTCTTCGGCCTTGGTCGTGGTCATCCGCTCGGGCAGCGGCATATCCGCTGGCGTGTACATTTTGTTGTAAGGCTCAGGCGCAACCAATGGCGGATGGGGGCGAATATAGGTCAAGAGCGCGAACCAGCCGGGGGCGGGATTGGCGCGGTTATGGGCCAAAAACGCATCGGTCAAAAAGGCGGTATCGCTGTCCTCGGCGCGATAAAACGCGGGGTCATCGGGATAGGGCGCCTGCCCGGCAACAGGCGGCACCGGCACATAGAAATCATTGTAATCCGGCAGGTCATAACCCTTGTCTTTGAGGTATTTCTGCCAAGCAGCATTGCCACTGTCCTGACGCATCTCGACGATCTCGGCAAAGCCCGGCAGCACCTCTTCGTAATTGTGCAGCACCGGATCATCGGGCGATTTGCCACGCGGATCACGGCTGGTATCCGTATAACCAAACAGCTCCGGCTCATAGCCATGCGCGCGCATTTCCAGCGCCAAATTGGTCAGCCCGTCAGACAGCGGCGTGCCGTTTCTGACCGAGCGATGGTTCATGGCATAAAGCCCGGTGAGGATGCTGGCGCGCGACGGACCGCAAGGGTTGGTTACGCTGAAATGGTGCGAAAAGCTCACCGCATCAGCGGCCAAAGCGCGGATATTGGGCATGGCCACATGCTCGGCCAAAGCGCCGCTGACGCAATCGGCGCGAAGCTGGTCGATGACAATAAAAAGAACGTTGGTGGGATCGGACATGGCTCGCGACTCCTGAGAAAATTTGCCTGTACAACGCATGAAGTGCCGCCAAGTTTCAAGTCAAAAACGGCCAGTTTTCATGTCGTTTTTCAACTGGCGAAACACTGTCAAGGATGCTTTACATTGGGCAGGCGGAGTTCGGAGGCATTGGTGTCGGACATTTATGATTTTATTGTCATTGGTGCAGGCTCCGCAGGGGCCGCGCTGGCTTATCGTCTGAGTGAAAGCGGCAAATATTCGGTGTTGGTGCTGGAGGCTGGTGGCTCTGATCGCAACTTCTGGATTCAGATGCCGATCGGCTATGGCAAGGCGTTTTATGACGCGCGCATCAACTGGAAATACACCACCGAACCGATTGACGGCTTGAACGGGCGCACCAGTTACTGGCCGCGTGGCAAGGTCATGGGCGGCTCAAGCTCGATCAATGCCATGGTTTATGTGCGCGGCAATCCCGGCGATTTTGACGATTGGGAGCGGGCGGGGGCAAAGGGTTGGAGTTGGGCGGATGTGGCGCCAATATTTCGCCGGATGGAGAGCTTTTCGCGCGGTGGCGACAGTTTGCGTGGTGGCGATGGGCCTTTGCGCGTTCAGGATATCAGCGACCGGGTTCACCCCTTGTGCCAGACGTTTTTGACGGCGGCGGGCGAGGCGGGGTTTGCGCCGACCAAGGATTATAACGGGCAGGATTTTGAAGGGGCTACGATCTATCAGATCAACACCCATAAGGGTATTCGCGCCTCGACCGCGCGCTGTTATTTGCGCCCGGCCATGGCGCGAGCGAACCTACGCCTGATCACCCATGCCCATGTTGAGGCGATAACGTTTGACGGGAGACGCGCCAGCGGCGTTCGGTATTTGCGCCACGGCAAGCGGCACACGGTTCGGGCTGAGCGCGAGGTGATCCTGTCGGCGGGGGCAATAAACTCGCCGCAGATATTGCAGCTTTCAGGGGTCGGGCCTGCCAAGGACTTGCGTGCGCTCGGGATCACACCGCTGATTGATGCGGCAAATGTCGGGCTGGGGTTGAAGGATCATCTGGGGGTTGATCTGTTTTTCAAATCACGGGTGCCGACGCTCAATCAGGTGCTGCGGCCTTTGCTTGGTCAGTTGATGGTCGGCGCGCAATATGTGCTGACCCGTCGCGGGCCTTTATCGCTCAGCATCAATCAGGCTGGAGGGTTCGTGCGCAGTGGCAAGGGTTTGGCGCGCCCGAACCTGCAACTATATTTTTCGCCCGTCAGTTATAGTCGTGCACCAGCGGGCAAACGACCAATGATGCGGCCTGACAAGTTTGCGGGGTTTTTGCTGGGCGCGAATGCTTGCCGTCCGCACAGTTCGGGCAGTATTCGGCTGGCCTCAAACGATCCGTTTGCTGCGCCGATCATTCAGCCGGCCTATTTCGACGATCCGCGCGATCTGGTCGAACTGACGGACGGCTTTCGGCTGTTGCGCAGACTTGCCGCCACCTCGGCGTTTAAATCCGTGATCACAGAAGAGTTCCAGCCCGGTAGCGATGTCACCACTGATGACGAGATTGCGGGCTATTTGCGTGAGAATACGTGGTCGGTTTTTCATCCAAGCTGCACCTGCAAAATGGGTGATAGCCCGACCAATTCCGTGGTCGATGCACGTCTGAAAGTTCACGGGATTGGTGGCTTGCGGGTGGCGGATGCCAGCGTTTTTCCTAACATTACCTCGGGCAATATTAACGCCCCGACAATCATGGTTGGTGAAAAAGCCGCCGATATAATTTTAGAGGATCACAGGACATGAAAATCAATCGGATCGAAACTTTTACCACGCCCGACGTGGGGTTTGTTCGTGTGAGCGATGAGGAGGGCCGCCAAGGCTGGGGGCAGGTTTCGACCTATCACTCTGATATTACTTGCGAAATTCTACACCGACAAGTCGCTCCGTGGATGCTGGGGCAGCCTTGTGATGATCTTGACGATCTGCTTGATCTGGTGGTGGAGCGTGAACATAAATTTCCCGGTTCGTATTTGCGCCGGGCCATTGGCGGGGTCGATACCGCGATCTGGGATTTGCGCGGCAAGCTCGCGGGCAAGCCCGTGGCCGAGTTGCTTGGCGGCTCGGCGGGGCCGCTGCGTGCCTATGCCAGCTCGATGAAGCGCGACATTACCCCAAAGGACGAGGCCGCGCGGATGCAAGCCTTGCGCGACAAATTCGGCTTTGACGCCTTTAAGGTGCGCGCCGGTGCCGAGGTTGGGCGGGGTCGCGATGAATGGCCTAACCGTACCGAGGAAATCATTCCCATGATGCGAAAATCCCTTGGCGACGAGGTTGCTTTGCTGATCGACGCCAACTCTTGTTACGCGCCCGCGCGTGCGATTGAGGTTGGGCATATGTTGCAAGATAACGGCTTTGGCCACTATGAAGAACCGTGCCCCTACTGGGAATTTGAGCAAACCAAACAGGTGCGCGAGGCGCTGACGATTGACATTACCGGCGGCGAGCAGGATTGCGATCTGGCGACTTGGCGGCGGATGATTGACGAGCGGATCGTCGACGTGATCCAGCCTGATATTTTGTATTTGGGCGGAATTTGCCGGAGTTTGCGGGTGTGCAAGTTGGCCGAGGCGGCGGCGTTGCCGGTGACGCCCCATTGCGCCAACCTGTCGATGGTGACGTTGTTCACCATGCATTTGCTGCGCGCCATTCCCAACGCGGGCAAGTATTTGGAGTTCTCGATTGAGGGGGAGGATTACTACCCTTGGCAGACGGATTTGTTCGTTGATGATCCCTACTCAATCGTGGACGGCCAAGCGACTGTGACCGAGCGCCCCGGTTGGGGGGTTGAGGTGCGGCCTGAATGGCTGGCGCGGGCGCGGTATCAGGTGTCGGAGGTGGGGTGAGTTCCTCAAAATTCGTATCATAAATAAGTACCCTTCAAAGTAAGAGCGCGCGCATACCACACGCCCCGCCCGGCTGATAGGCCGGGCCGCGCCGGACCTTCCCCTCGGGGAGGCGCGATGCAACGGTGGCGAAAACTACGAAGAATCAATTGGTTGCGATAGCACCTCATCCATCAAACGAGGAAAACGCCACCCCAAGATCCGGCGCGGCCCTCGTTCTCTTCAACAAGGCTCGCTGGCGTCGACTTATGCGACGGACTTTGGATGCTCTGTATCGGATGCGCCCTCAAATAAACTTGCGAAACAGGCGGGTCTGGTTAAACAGCGACTCCAGCATTTCAACACGATCCTTGGTGATGGACCAATCGCGCTCTTGAACTTCGGCGATGATCGCCTCCAGCAGCAGCAGCGTGACCGAGGCGCTGTCCCACGCGCTTGGTACTTCGATGCGCGCATTGAAACGATGGCGCGCCATCTTGGACACGGGCGAGCCCCATTGGTCGGTGAATAGCACGATCTCGACCTCTTTCTCGGTGGCCATTTCCGACAGTTTCAACAGATCGTTTTCATAGCGGCGCATGTCAAACACCACCAGAACATCGCCGGGTTTCATGTCCAAAACGTAATGGGTCCACGCGCCAGAGTTGGACTGAAGGTGGCGCACGTTCGGGCGCACGATTTGTAAATGGGTGAACAGATATTCCGAGCGAGCGGGTAATGCGCCCGCCAACCAGATAAATCGAGCGCTCCTGATCGGCAAGCAAGGCGCACACTTCGTCAAACATCTGAGGCTCGATCTGGTCCAAAGTCTGGCGCAGGTTCTGGATCACCGCCTCGGTAAACCGATTGAGGATGTGAGAATCCGGCACGTTTTGCGCCCAGCGGTCATGCTTTTCGATCGGGTTGGAGATTTTGGCGCTTAACTCGCTGCGCAGGCTTTCCTGAAAATGCGGAAACCCCCGAAAGCCGAGCTTTTGCACCATGCGCGCCACGGTCGGTGTGGAAACATCGGCGTTATGGGCCACCGCGGTGATGCTGGAGAGGCCGGAAACCGGGTAATTCTCCAAAAGCGAATTGGCCAGCTGGCGTTCTGCGCGTGTAAGCCCGTCAAATTGGCTTTGGATGCGTTCTCTGATGGTTTTTGCACTGTCCATGATTGCCCTTGCTGCCAGTTATAGTAAGAATAGCGAATCTTTCTGGCTTCTCTACTGAAAAGATATTGACGGCACCCGTCAAACTGAACAATATTTTACAAACAGTGAATGAGCGATGAAATCAAGTCCCGTGTATAACAGTTTACTTTTGACAGAAACGGACGGTCCGGCGGTCGAGGTTTTGAACCCGAACGGCCTGTCTGATATGGTGTTGGTGTGCGAGCATGCCTCTAACCGAATCCCTCAAGCCTTGCAGGGTCTGGGGCTTGGCGAGGCGGCGCGCAACAGCCATGTGGCATGGGATCCTGGCGCGCTGGCATTGGCGAAATTGTTGAGCGCGGCGTTTGATGCACCCCTCGTGGCGGCGCGAATTTCGCGACTGGTTTACGATTGCAACCGCCCGCCTGAGGCCGAGGCCGCCATGCCCGCCAAGAGTGAGCAGTTCGACATTCCGGGCAACCAGGCCATTTCTTCGCGCGAGCATCAGGCCCGTGTGGTCGAGGTTTATGACAAGTTCAGCGCGGCCCTGACCGGGGTTATCGCGGGCAAATCGGCGCAAGGCAAAACGCCGGTGCTGGTGACGATCCACTCGTTCACGCCAGTTTATTACGGCCAGCACCGCGCGGTCGAAATCGGGGTTTTGCATGATGTAGATGAGGGTCTTGCCTCGCGTATTCTTGGCGCGGTTGGGCCTCAGCATCCGCTAAAAATAGAGCGAAATCAACCCTATGGGCCAAAAGACGGGGTGACGCATACCTTGCAGATCCACGGTATCGCCAACAATATTCCCAATGTGATGATCGAAGTTCGTCACGATTTGTTGACCAGCCCACAAGCGGTTGAGACCATCGCTGAAACGCTCGAAGACCTCTTGCAAAAGGCGGGATTACCGCACGCACATGCAGGTGCCGCATGACGATAATCACGTTTTTGATAGATGTCAGCGGGGCAACTTTGTTGCTGCTTTTCGCGGTCAGGATGGTGCAAACCGGGATCGAGCGCTCGATGGGTCCAAGCTTTCGCCGGATTATCACCCGCTATCGCGACAACCGCGTGCAAACCGCCTTGGCGGGGATTTTGCTGGCGATTATCTTGCAAAGCGCCACGGCGGCGGGCTTGTTGGCAGCTGGATTTTCGGCCTCAGGCGTGATGTCTTTTACCGGCGGTCTGGGGATTGTTTTGGGGGCCGATCTTGGCTCGGCGATGGTTGTTCAAATCCTGTCGTTTCGCCCCGAATGGCTGATCCCTGTGCTTTTGGCGCTGGGAGGCTATCTGTTTTTGAAGGTGGAGGGACGCACGCCCAAACAGATCGGGCGTATTCTCCTTGGCATTGCGTTTATCTTGCTGGCGCTGCGATTTATCAGTGAAGCCGTACAGCCGATTCGCGACAGTGCCTTTATGCCGGCAATTGCAGGTTATCTTGAAAGCGACTTTGTCACCGCATTTTTGGTGGGCGCGGTCGCCACATTCATCATGTATTCCAGCGTGGCCGCGATCCTGATGACCGTGACCTTCGTGGTAACCGGCGTTTTGCCCGTGGCCGCCGGTATTTCGGTGGTGATGGGGGCCAATCTTGGCGCGGCTATGCTGTTGATCTGGCTGTCGCGCGGCATGTCCAACGCCACCAGACGAATTCCGCTGGCCAATGCGTCGTTGCGCGGAGTCGGGTCAATCCTCGGCCTGTTGGTGGTCAATCTAACCCCGCTGGTGGGAGTTCTTGACGGGCTTGGTGGCGGGCAAACGCTGGTCACGGTGCATCTGTTGTTTAACGCGACGCTGCTGATCATCTCCTTGCCGTTTATCACAGCGCTCGAGCGCCCGATGGCCCTGCTTTTGCCGGATCGCGCGCCGACCAAGGAGGGTGAATCGCTCAAGCCACTATGTGCGCTGGATCAATCGGTTTTGCACCGCCCCCGACTGGCAATTGCCAGCCTGACGCGCGAGGTTTTGCGCATGAGCCAGATTGTCGAGGTCATGGCCCGTCCGGTGATGCAGTTTTACGACACTGACGAGCCTGACGCTGTTAAAGCGGTGCAGGCGATGGAACGCGACATCAACAATGCGTTGAGCGGAGTGCGCCGCTATGTGGCCGCAGTTTCGCGCGACCGCATCACCAAAGACCAGTCGCGTCGGGTTCGCGAACTGGCGGAATACGCGATCAATCTCTCGACTGCGGCTGAAATCATTGGCAGGCGGCTGTTGGAACTTGCGCGGGAAAAACACCGCAAACAGTTGCGCTTTTCCGAGGCGGGCTGGGAAGAATTGCAACTGTTGCATGAACGCGTGATGGCCAATATGGCGCTGGCGTTCAACGTGCTTGTCTCCGAGGATATCGAAAGCGCGCGCCTGCTGATGGAGGAGAAATCCGAGATGGCCGCCAAAGAGCGCAAGAGCCGCAAAAAGCACCTCAAGCGCCTGCGCGACGGCACCGAGGCCAGTTTCGAGAGCAGTGACGTGCATCTTGAAACGCTGCGCAACCTCAAGGATTTGAACTCCAACATCGCGGCAATCGCCTATCCGATCCTGTATCGCGGCGGTCAATTGCTGGAAACACGACTGATTGAAACCATCGAACACGAACCAGAATAGCTCGTTTATGAGCCAACAGACAGGACAATCCCATGCCCGGAAATCTTAGCTTTGAAGCCCTGAAACAGCGCGTCGCGGACGGGCAGATCGACACCGTTCTGGTTTGTTTGGTGGACATGCAGGGCCGCTTGATGGGCAAGCGGTTTCTGGCGCAGTTTTTCGTTCAGAGCGCTTATAAAGAGACCCATAGCTGCAACTATTTGCTGGCAACCGATCTGGAGATGGCCACGGTTGACGGTTACGCCTCGACCAGTTGGTCGGCGGGGTATGGCGATTACGTGATGAAGCCGGACCTCGCCACTTTGCGCCTCATTCCGTGGCTTGAAGGCACGGCGATGGTGCTGTGCGATGTGCTCGATCACCATACTCAAGAGGAAATCCCCCACTCCCCGCGAGCCGTGCTGAAACGACAGGTGGCGCGTTTGGCTGATCTCGGCCTCAAGCCAATGATGGCGACCGAGCTTGAGTTTTTTCTGTTTCGCGAGAGCTTTGACGATCTGCGTAATTCTGCGTATCGCGATATGACCACCATTAGCGCCTATAACGAGGATTACCACATCTTCCAGACCACCAAGGAAGAGGGCGTTATGCGCCAAATCCGCAATGGTCTGTATGGCGCGGGCATCCCGGTGGAATGCTCCAAAGGTGAGGCCGATGCGGGGCAGGAAGAGATCAACGTCAAATATTCCGACGCGCTTGATACTGCCGACAATCATGTGATCACCAAGAACGGCTGTAAAGAGATGGCGTGGCAGTCAGGGCGCGCGCTGACGTTTTTGGCCAAGTGGCATCACAAGGCGGCAGGATCATCAAGCCATGTGCATCAATCTCTGTGGACGCTTGATGGCAAGCCTGCGTTTTTTGATCCTGACGGCGAATATGGCATGTCGGATCTGATGCGGAGCTATCTGGCCGGTCTTTTGACCCATGCCTCTGAAATCACATATTTTTTGGCCCCTTACATCAACTCTTACAAACGGTTTTCCGAGGGCACATTCGCGCCAACCAAGGCGATCTGGTCGCTGGATAACCGCACCGCTGGCTATCGTCTGGTCGGGGATGCGACATCATCTGTGCGGGTGGAATGCCGTGTCGGCGGCTCTGATCTCAACCCGTATCTGGCCATGTCCGCGCTGATTGCCGCCGGGATTGACGGGATTGAAAATAAGCTGACGCTGGAGGCCGAATTCAAGGGCGATGCGTACGAGGCGGCCAAGCTGCGCGGTATTCCTGAAAACCTGCGCGGGGCTGCCGTGGCCTTGGATAAATCCAAAATGCTGCGAAGCGCGATGGGCGACGATGTGATCGACCATTACGTTCGCGCGGCCAATTGGGAGCAGGAAGATTTTGACCGAAAGGTGACCGATTACGAGGTCTCCCGTGGCTTTGAAAGGGCCTGAACATGACGAAAACCATCAAATGTATCTCGCCGATTGACGGCTCGGTTTACGCCGAGCGTCCGGCTTTGCCTATGGCTGAGGCCACAGATGCGGTAGCGCGAGCGCGCGTCGCACAAAAATCATGGGCGGCGCGGCCTTTGGCTGAACGGGTAGAGCTGGTCATGGCTGGCGTGGCCAAAATAGGCGAGCTTAAT
>CAYPUW010000032.1:0-13353 GCA_964413925.1 uncultured Rhodobacter sp.
GCGAAAATATACCGGAAAGTTGTTTTCATCTGTCACATCTGGAACACCAGATCCCTCTTGTCAAATTGGTTTCCCAACGCATGCCTGCTATGGGTGTGCCGCCGAATGTGGCGATGGCCGTCGGAAGTTGTTGCTGCTTGAGGGTTGAGTGGTCGCATTGCGATTAGCGCTTCAATGCGCCTTTTAGGCTGGTGGGGGAGATGGCTCCCAGCAGGATGGCGGCGGCACCGTAGAGGGTTATGCCGCCGATGACTAATATCGCTAATGCGCCGTAGCGCAGGCCGGGGGTTGTTAGGGCGGTGCTTAGAAAGCCTTCGCCAAACCACAGGCCGATGCCCATCAGGAGCGAGGCGGCGATAATCCTTGGGGTGGCCCTTGCGAGGCGCGGGTCGATTTTTGCCGCATCGCCCATTTTACGCGCGCCAATCCACAGCAAAAGAACCATCGCCCAACCGGCGAGCGTGGTGCCGATGGCGGCTGCCAGAAAGCCGATGGTGCCAGCAAGGCCGATGGCGAGGCCTGCGTTGATGATCATGCCTGCAAGCGCGAAATAAAACGGGCGTTTGGTATCGGCGCGGGCGAAATAAAGCGGTTGCAGGACTTTTTGCAGCACGAAGGCTGGCAGGCCCGCGCCGTAGATCGCCAGCGCTTGGGCGGTCATGGTTGCGTCATCTGCCCCGAATGCGCCGCGCATGAACAAGACGCTGACCAGCGGCAGGGGGATCACCATGAGGGCGACAGCGGCGGGGACGGTCAGGGCCAGCGAAAACTCTGCCGCACGATTGACGGCCTCGCGCCCTCCGCGCTCGTCTTTGGCTTGGAGCTTGCGTGACAGGTCCGGCAACAGCACCACGCCAATGGCGATGCCGACCACGCCGAGCGGTAGTTGATAGAGGCGGTCGGCGTAGTTGAGCCACGCAATCGCGCCGTCAAAAAAGCTGGCGACTTGACGGCCTACCAGCAGGTTGATCTGCAACACCCCTCCGGCGAGGGCTGCGGGGGCGGCGATGATGGCAAGGCGGCGCAAATCTGGTGTCAGGCGCGGGATGCGCGGGATCAGGCGCAGGCCTGCTTTGTCAGCGGCGCGCCACACGATCAGCAGTTGCACGAAGCCCGCGACCGGCACGGTCCATGCAAGGGTCAGGCCCATATCAAGGCCAAAATAAGCGCCTGCGGCCAGCGCGCCGATGAACAGGATATTAAGCGAAACCGGCGCGGCTGCGGCCACCCAGAACTTGCCCATCGCATTGAGCGCGCCGCTCAAAAGGGCAGCCATCGAGATGAACAGGATATAGGGGAACGTGATCCGCCCGAACGCGACGGCGAGACCAAATCGTGCGTCCCCTTCAAAGCCGCTGGCCATTGCCAACACCAACCACGGCATGAAAACCTGTGCCAGCAATGTCAACACGATCAGCAGCGCCATCAGGCCCGACAGCGCGTCGCGGGCAAAGTCCTGAGCCTCGTCTCCGGCTTGTAATTTCTTGGAGAACATCGGCACGAAGGCCATGTTAAAGGCCCCCTCGGCAAAGAAGCGGCGAAACATGTTGGGCAGGCTGAAGGCGATCAGGAACGCTTCGGCAACCGGGCCTGCGCCGAGAAATCCGGCGATCATGATGTCGCGCACAAAACCGCTGAGACGCGAGATCAGGGTCCAGCCGCCGACGGTAAAAAACGCGCGCATCAGGCGGGTGGGTTTGCTCATGCCATCGCCCCTTCGGCACCGCGCTCAATCGCGTCCATCAGCTTTTGGCGCAAGGCGTCGCGTTTGTTTTCGGCGTGGATTTTCAAGCCAACCACGTCTTTGACATAGAACACATCGACCGCCTGCACGCCGTAAGTGGCGATCACGGCGGAGGCGATATAGATGCCGTTGGCGGTGATGGTGCGGGTCAGATCGTAAAGCAAGCCGGGGCGGTCGCGGGTGTCGACCTCGATGATGGTGTAGATTTCAGAGCCTTCGTTATCAAAGGTGATCTCGGTGGGAACGATAAAATCACGCTCGCGTTTTTTGATCTTGTCGCGGGATTTCAGCGCATCTCGGGCAACGATCTCGCCTTTGAGCGCCTTGGTCACCATGTTGCTGAGACGTTTGAGGCGGGCGCGCTCGTAAGGTTTGCCCTGCACGTCCTGCACCCAGAAAACCGAGGTGGCGTAGCCGTCTGACGAGGTATAGGTGCGCGCATCCACGACCTCGGCCCCGACCAGTGCCAACGCTCCGGCGAGGCGGGCGAAGATGCCGGGGTGGTCGGGCAAAACGAATATGGCGCGGGTGGCATCGCGGTCAGGATCGGGCTTGAAATCGGACTTGATTTCGCCTTTGTCGGGTTGGGCCAGCAGCTTGGCGAATATGGCTTGGGTCTCGGTATCAAGACCTTGCCAATAGGGGTCATAATGGCGCTCAAGTTCGGTCGTTAGCTGCGGTTTGCTCCAACCTTTGAGGGCTTTGATCAACGCATCGCGGGCCTCGTCGGTGCGACGGCTTTGCGAGGGCGCGTCCAGACCGTTGGTCAGGGCCAGATGGGTTTGGTGGTAAAGGTCGCGCAAAAGCTGTGCCTTCCAGTTGTTCCATGTGTTGGGACCAACGCCGCGAATATCGCACACGGTCAACACGGTCAGCAGGCGCAATCTGGTGCGACTGGACACAATACGGGCAAAGTCGCGCACGGTTCGGGGGTCGGTCAAGTCGCGCTTTTGCGCCACATCCGACATCAGCAGATGGTGGCGCACCAGCCAGTGAACGGTGTCGGTTTCGGCATCGTCAAGCCCCAGCCTCGGGCACAGGGTCAACGCGATTTCGGCCCCAAGCTCTGAGTGGTCCCGCTCGCGCCCTTTGCCGATGTCATGCAGCAGCAGCGCCACATACAGCACCCGCCGGTTGACCCCGCGTTTAAGGATGCCAGAGGCCACCGGCAAATCCTCGACCAGATCGCCATGCTCGATTTGGCTCAGAACCGAGATGCACTGGATCGTGTGCTCGTCCACAGTGAAATGGTGGTACATGTTGAACTGCATCATGGCGACGATGGCGTGAAATTCGGGGATGAACGCGCCCAGCACCCCAAGCTCGTTCATACGTCTGAGACCACGCTCGGGGTTGCCGTGATCAAGCAGCATATCCAGAAAAATCCGGTTGGCCTCGGGATTGGCGCGCAGGTCGTCGTCGATGCGATCAAGATTGGCGGTGACCAGCCGCATGATGTCGGGATGGAGCAGATAACGCGTGCGCAACCCCTCTTCAAACACCCGCAGCATATTGAGCGGATCGGCGAGAAACGCCTTTGGGTCGGCCACAGTGAGGCGGCCCTGATCAAGCACATATCCGGCGGAAAACCGGGTTCTGAGCCGCCGCCCGGCACTGGTTAACAACTCCCCCATGCGCGGTTGGCGTTTGACATGTTGGGCCTCAAGCGCGGTGAGAAATATCCGCGTCAGCTCGCCAACTTGGGTGGCGTGGCGAAAATAGTCCTGCATGAAATGTTCAACCGCGCGGCGTCCACCCTTGTCGCGATAGCCAAGGGCGGTGGCGACCCCGACTTGGGTGTCAAAGGTCAGGTGTTCCTGCACGCGGCCAACGATCAGGTGGAGATGGCAGCGCGTGGTCCACAAAAACGTCTCGGCGGCGGCGAAAATATCAAACTCCGCTTGCGTGAACATGCCAAGCTGGACCAGCTCTTGCGGCTGTTCGGCCCGGTGCAGGTATTTGGCGATCCAGAACAGGGATTGAAGATCACGCAAGCCCCCTTTGCCTTCTTTGACGTTCGGCTCGACCATATAGCGCTGGCCACCTTGGCGTTTGTGACGCTCGGCGCGCTCTTGCAGTTTGGCCTCGACAAACTCGGGTCCGGTGCCTTTGAAAAGGTCCGACCACAGCTTTTGTGCCAGCATTTTGGCAAGCTCGGCGTCGCCGTCCAGAAAACGGGTTTCAAGCAGGGCGGTGCGGATGGTGTAATCCTCTTTGCCCAGCTTGATGCATTCGGTAATGGTGCGGGTCGCATGGCCGATTTTCAGGCGCAAATCCCAGAAGATATAGAGCATGGCCTCGACCACCGCCTTGGCGCGCGCGTTGCCCTTGGGCCGGATCAGGAACAAAAGGTCGATATCCGAGAACGGGGCCATCTCGCCGCGCCCATAGCCGCCAACCGCCAACAGCGAGAGCGTGCAGTCGTCATTGGCGTGTTTTGGCGGGTGGAGGTAGAGGGTTGCGACCCGCAGGATCTCCAGCACCAGACTGTCGGTCAGATAGGTGTAGGAGCGAGTGACCTCGCGCGTGGCTTGCGGAGACGCGCGGTAGAGTTGGCCGATATGGTCAAACCCCGCGCGGTAAGCTGGCGACAGGATCGCAACGGCGTGGGCGCGCAACTCTTTTTCATCGGGCGTGGTTTTGAGCGCCGCAAACGCCGCATCAATACGCGCCGCGATTTCGGGTCGGTCAAATATCTGATCATTCGGGCAAATCAGCGTGGGCGTTATCTTGTCCACTATCGCGGCCTTTTACGGGTCAAAAACCGACGCTGCCAAAGATTCTTGGAGCCGGGTCGATGACTTTTACCTGTTTGTTTTCGATCTGGACAACCGCCATCGCGCGCTCGTTAGTGCCATCAGGCAGCAGGCGGAAAATGCCGTTCACGCCGGCAAAGCCTGATTTCTGGGTCAGGTTGGCACGAGACAGAGCGTCGGACTTGCCTTTGGCGATCAACGCTCCTACGGCGGCAACCCCGTCATAGGCAATGCCCGCCAAAGGGTGCGGTTGTTGGCCATAGGCCTGAATGTAGCGGTCTTTGAAGCTGCCTGTGAGCGAGGGGTCAGGCAGCGCAAACCAGCCGCCTTGCAAGCCGGTCAGAGACAAGGTTTGCGTCGGGATGTCCCAGCGGGTCAGGCCCATAAACTTGATCAGCTTGGGATCAACCCCGTTTTCGGGTAGCAATTGCGCCAAGATTGGCAACGCTCCTGCGGTGTCGGAGGCGAACATGATCATGTTGGTTTCGGTGTCTTTGACCTGCTGGGCGATATCTTGCACCGCGCCGATAACCCCGCCTTGGGAGAATTCATAAGAGGCCGATCCGGTGAAATTCACCCCCGAATTGGCGGCCGCTTGCTGCACCGCTTTTAAGCCGATCTGGCCGGTGAGGTTGTTGGCGTGTACCACCAGCACATTGTCGAGCCCTTTTGACGCCGCATAGCTGATCAGCCGATTGGCGGTGTTGGCGAAAGTGTGGCCGAGGACAAAAACATTGCCACCGGCGATTTCGGTGTTGTTTGAAAAGCTCAGCACGCTGATGCCGCGCGAAGCAACGGCGGCTCCTGCGGCATTTGCGGAGTCGCCAAAGACCGGGCCGAGGATGATTTTCGCACCCTCCTTGACGGCTTTGGTTGCGGCGGCGGCGGCACCTGCCGGAGTGCCGGAGGTGCTGTAAATCCTGAGGTCGATTTTGACATTGCCAAGGTCGCTGACGGCCAGTTGCGCGGCGTTTTGCAGGCTGGTGGCCAGCGTGTCGTTATTGGTGTCCTGCGAGCCGAACGGAACCAGCAAGGCCACCGCAACCGGGGCGCGAGTGTTGACCAGCGGCCCGGAGCCGCCAAGCTCGACCTGACATGCGCTCAGAAATGCGGTCGCAAACAGCAAAAGCAGCAAACGAACGGGGTGCCGGGCGTCACGAGAGACAGAGGACATGTAAGCGAGCTCCTAATTGGCTGGTCAGCCGGGTTCTGAATGTGTCAAAACCTAATGAAATGCCGCGCGCAAGTAAATGTCCTCTGTTGTGATAGGAAGAATTGTTGACAGATATTCACCAATCATTGGATGCGGGGCTGTATTTCGTCTCAACTCCGATCGGAGCGGCCCGCGATATCACCTTGCGGGGCCTTGATATATTGAAATCCGCCGATGTGCTGGCAGCAGAGGACACGCGAAATACCCGGCATTTGATGGATATTCATGGGGTCAGGTTGGAGGGGCGCTCGCTGATTCCCTATCACGATCATAATGGCGCGCATGTTCGACCGAAGCTGATCTCGATGATTAAGGAAGGGAAATCAGTGGCTTATGTATCCGATGCGGGTACGCCGTTGATCGCCGATCCCGGATATGCGCTGGCACGGGACGTGATCGCTGCCGATTTGAAGGTGATTGCAGCCCCCGGAGCGTCCGCCGTTTTGGCCGCACTTGCGGTTGCCGGGCTGCCAACGGACCGGTTTTTCTTTGCAGGGTTTTTGCCACAGAAGAAAATTGCTCGGCGTAAGTCATTGGCATCAATGTCAAATATTCCGGGCACGCTGGTTATATACGAAAGTCCGAAGCGCGTTGGTAAATCATTAAGTGATATGGTGCTAGAGTTGGGGGGGGAGCGCTCGGCGGCGGTTTGTCGGGAGTTGACCAAGAAATTCGAGGAGGTTCGCCGTGGATCACTGGCTGAGTTGCAAAAGACCTATCAACTGGAAACCCCGAAAGGAGAGATCGTTGTGGTCATTGGGCCGGCCCCGGCGCGTGAAATTTCCGACGAAATGTTGGAAGGCGCTTTGAAAGTGGCGTTGCGTCATCATGATTCCCTGCGCGATGCGGTCGATCAGGTCACCAAGGACACGGATATGGCGCGCAAGAAAGTCTATCAAATGGCACTGGCGATGGAGCAAAAAAGATGACTGGGGCGGTTTCTTATTATAGCGGTTTGGCGGCGGAGGAGACGGTCGCGCAATCCTATCGGCGCAAGGGACATGAAATAACCGCCCGGCGGTGGCGCTCGGCGGCGGGTGAGATTGATCTGATCGCGAAAAAGGATGGTAATGTCATCTTTATAGAGGTCAAAAAAAGCCGCACGTTTTCACAAGCAGCGCATGCGCTCAGCGCGCGGCAAATGCGGCGAATTTATTCATCTGCTGCGATTTATTTGGAGGGTGAGCCAAACGGACAAAACAGCGAAGCGCGGTTTGATGTGGCGTTGGTTGATCAGCGAGGTCGCGTGAGCGTCGTCGAAAATGCGATCTGTGCTTAGAGAGGAGAACCCGGTATTTTAAAAGATTGCCAAGATAACACCGAGAACATCAAAACCAAGGGCGCCAATATCGGTTCCGCTTGCGCCGCCTGCACTATTGATTTCATAGGCGTCGGCAGCGAGTGAAGCGATACCATTACCGAATCCAACGGCACCCCAACGCACTCCGAGTTGTCCGGTAATGCTTGTAATTCCAAGGATGCTGGAAGTGATGCAGAAAACGGCCTTGCCAGCAAAATATGCACTCCCGATTTTCTTGTTGTTCTGCAAGCCGCCTAGGCCATACAGGCAGCCCAGCATCGAGCCGAAACTTGCCATTGCCCTGCCAAGTGCAACCGCGTTGCTTACCAGCACCGTTTCATCGGTGGCCGATTGTCCGCGCCCTTCAAGTCCAGTGCCTAGCATCAGACCTGTAACGGGGTCGAGCCGCCACCAATTGGCCGCGCTAGTTCCATCGCCGGCAATCACGGGCAGATATCCGTTATTGAGGTTGCGCCGCATCGCTGCGCGAACCGTCTTGTCACCGACCTTGGCAGCACCCTCCTCCAGAGCTGCCCCGCTATCTATCAAGTTCAGCCGCATCTGCCCGCGTGACAGCGCATTTTCCAAACTGCTGCCAGCATTTGCAACGGCTGCGCGGCGCTTGGCCACTGGTTGCGAGCGGGCGGGGTCGGTCAGGTCGGCCAAATAGGCGCGTTCGGCAGCTGTCCAAATAATGCCGTCCTCAAACCGGGTTTGTGGTGACGGTGGGGAGCAGACGCCCGCGTTGCAATCTACGCGAGCGGTCTGCAGCGTTGCGATATCAAGCACGGTTTTGCCGGAGATTTCGCCGTTGGCTTGCAACAAAATGCCTTCAAGAGCGATAATCGTCGGGGCGGGTTGATAGAGGCGGGCTGATTTTTGCCGCGCAATTTCCTGAGCGATGAGCGAGAACTCAACCGCAGCCGTCGCGGTTGAGGCAACCAAAGCCTCGTTGAGGGTTTGCAGCGTATCTGCGTCCAGAGCATTGGCAAAACCTGCTGCGGGATTTGTCAGTGCGACGTGCAACAGCGGCTCCATCGCCAGCATGGTCTTGAGGCGTGACAGCGCGACGACTTGCCGGGGAATGGGGCCAAGGTTGACAAAGATGTCTGCGCCCCAGAAAACCGCCCGTTCAATTTTGTCGACCTTTTGCAGGCGGGCCAAGCTGCGGCGGCGGATAGTTTGGGTTCCTTGCGGTGTTGTAATGCTGTATTCTACAACAATATCAGTTAGTTCTGGCTTTCCCTGCTTGGGCGCCGGGGTATTTCCAAAAATACCGCCAAGGGCTCCACCGATTCCGGCAAGCCCGCCCGTGTTTACGTCCGCGACGGCGGCGGCATTCAGAGCGCGGGTTTTGGATACCTCGCCATTGCGGTTGAAATATCTGGTCTGCGCAGGATGATTTGGACCCGCGGTCAGGGTTAGGACCATGTTTTGGCTGTCCAAGGCCCGCGCGATGTCGGTATTGGCGCGGGAAATATCCAGCCCATCCGGGGCGATCTCGATTGATATCGGGGTTAAGTAGAGGGCGCTGCCCGCTGCCGAAAACTCGACCAGAGTTTTCTTAGATTGCTCGCCCGACGGATTTTGCAACTGCAACAGGACGCGCAGTGAAAACTGATGCTGCATCGCAGCGGGGAGCGAGCGGCGACTAAACCCTGCCAACTCGCCGCCTGTTTCGGGGTCAAATCCAGCCAGCGGATTTGCAAGAATCCAACGGTTTTGATCGCGATACTCGACCAGATAAAACCAGCGCGCAAGCCCCTCCCAGTCGGTGGCGGCTTGGGAGAGTGTGGCTTTGATTGGGGCGAGGCTGGCGGTCCAGCGCTCCGCTGTCGCCAAAATTTCGCGTTGATTTTTGCGCCTGTCTGCCCGTGCCGCCTCCACCACTTCGGCTTTCAGGCCGACGGCGCGCGCCAAATCTTTGGGTGCGGCCAGATAATCGAGGTTCGATGGCGCGCTATTTTGGTAAACTTGGATCAGTTGGCTCTGTTGATCCGGGGTCAGGGCGATTTTGCGCAAACGGGTCTTAAATCCGGCGTCGCTCAGCATCTCGTCAAGCAACAACGCCTGATCCAACGGGTTGCCGGAACGCGCCAGCAATGCGCCGCGACCGCCTCTTAGACTGCCGCGATATATGTCCAGCCGAACCTCTGACTGCACAAAGGAAATTATGCGCGCGGGTGCGTCATCAAGCAGTTGGGTCTGGCCCGCGATGCTCAGTCGCCGGTCATCGATGGTTTTGACAATTTCGCGCGCGCGCTGGAAGGCCAAGTCGATTTTTGGGGTCGGGGAGGCGGCTGGGGACGCGGCCAAGGACATCGAGCCTGGCCCGGTCATGAAGATGGCGAATGCGCAAGTCAGTCGCAAAAAGTTTAATCGGCTACCGGTTAGCCCCATGATTTTCCCCGCATAGATTTTTGGTGGATCGACTATAGCACAAAGTGAACGCCCGTCCAAATACAGGTTGGTTGCGCTGGTTTTTGTTAGGGTGCTTTGGGCCGAAGTCGCGTGAAAAGCTGCGAAATTACGCTGCGAATATTCGCCGGGTGGTGTTTTACCGCGTCAGGGTTCTTGAAATCCCGCCGGTTTTGATAGAGATGAGATGTTGGTTTTACTATAAAGGTTTGAGCCATGTCTCTCAAAGTTGCACTTCAGATGGACCCCATTGATGCGATCGACATCGACGGGGACAGCTCGTTTCGTATCGCCGAGGAGGCGCAGGCGCGTGGCCATAGTCTGTTTTATTACACGCCGGACAAATTGGTTTATCACGCCGGACAGGTCTTGGCGCAGGGTTGGCCTTTGACGGTGCGCCGCGAGGTGGGAAATCATTTCTCGCTTGGCACGGCCCAGCAGGTGAACCTCGCGGATTTTGATGTTGTCTGGCTGCGACAGGACCCGCCTTTTGACATGGGATATATCACCACGACCCATATTCTGGAGATGATCCACCCCAAAACTCTGGTGGTAAATGATCCAAAATGGGTGCGAAATTACCCCGAGAAACTGTTGGTTTTGCAATTTCCAGACCTGACGCCGCCGACGATGATTGCGCGTGATCTCGCCGCCCTGAAAGCGTTCAAGGCCGAGCATAACGACATGATTTTAAAGCCCTTATATGGAAATGGCGGGGCCGGGGTGTTTCGGCTGGGACCGGATGATCGCAATCTCAACTCGCTGCATGAACTGTTTACGAGCATCAACCGCGAGCCGCTGATCGCACAAAAATTTCTGCCCGATGTAGCCCAAGGCGACAAGCGGGTGATTTTGGTGGATGGGGAGCCAGTTGGTGCGATCAATCGGGTTCCGGCCAAGGGGGAAACACGCTCTAATATGCATGTGGGTGGGCGGCCTGAGAAAGTCGGGCTGACGGCGCGCGACCGCGAGATTTGTGCGCGAATTGGACCATTGCTGCGCAAAAAGGGCCAGATTTTCGTCGGTATTGACGTGATTGGCGGGTATCTTACCGAGATCAACGTGACCTCGCCGACAGGGATTCAAGAGCTTGACCGATTTGACGGAACCAATGTTGCCGCCCTGATCTGGGAGGCAATCGAGAAGAAACGAGCGGTTGGATGAAATTCCCGTTATGGCTGATAAATATTTTCCTGAGGCTGGTTGAAAAAAGACATCTGGCGCAGGCACATGACTTGCCAAAACTGCGCCGCCGGTTCGCGAGACAAGCTCGGCTGATATTTAGCAACCCGCCATATTCCAGCTATCTGGCGGATGTTTTTCGCGGTGGCGAGCACCCGGTTCCGGTGGTTTGGGCCTCAAGTGGTCGACCCTCGCGGGAGGGGGTTATTCTTTATTTTCATGGCGGCTCTTATGTTTTTGGCTCGGCACGAACCCATCAGGCGATGTTGGCGAAACTGTCGCGCCTAAGCGGTTTGCGTACGGTTTTGCCCGACTATCGACTCGCACCAGAAGACGGTTTTCCGGCAGCACTTGACGACGCGGTTGCGGCATATACCCATTTGATCGCGCGTGGATATCGGCCCGGTGAAATCGTTCTCGGGGGAGATAGCGCGGGCGGCGGGCTTGCGCTTGGGCTGTTGCACGAGATCTGCGCGACCGATTTGCCTCGCCCCGGCGCGGTATTCGCGTTTTCGCCGTGGACAGATTTGACCTTTAGCGGTGCGTCGATCCGCGACAATGCCAAGGCCGATCCAATGCTGCCGGTGGGGCGCTTGGCCGAGATGCGCGATAATTATCTGCAAGGAAGCGATCCGTCTGATCCGCGCGTTTCCCCGCTATTTGGTCGATTTGACGGCGCACCTGCGGTGCTTATTCAGAGCGGCAACCGCGAAATTTTGCTCGATGATGCGCGCCGGATGGTGGAAAATCTGAAGGCGCAGAATATAGAGGCGCGGCTGGATGTCTGGAAAAATGTTCCGCATGTCTGGCAGATTTTTCAAGGGCATTTGTCGCAGGCAGATCAAGCGCTTGGCGATGTGGCGGAGTTTTTGACGCAGTTGCCGCGCTAATTGGCGCTTATTGGCCGTTGCCAAACAGCCGGAATGACAATGCTTCGGCCAAGTGGGTTAACTTTACCCCGTCTGATCGGTCGAGATCGGCGATTGTACGCGCGACCCTCAGCACTCGATGATAGCCGCGTGCGGTGAGCCTGAATTTTTCGGTCGCGCGCGCCAGAACCGCCGCCCCTTCGGTGTCTGGTCGAGAAATCTCTTCAAGCAGCGCACCTTCGGCATCGGCATTTACGCGGCAGTTTTCAACCTCTGAGAAACGCGCAGCTTGAATGTCGCGCGCGGCGCGAACTCTGGCGGCGACCACGTCTGAAGGGTCGCCTCTGGAGGGAAGTGCGAGCTCTTCAACCCCGACTGGTGGTACTTCGAGGCGCAAGTCAAACCTGTCCATCAACGGGCCAGAAATACGCCCGAGATAGTCGTCTCCGCACAGAGGCGCCCGCCCGCAGGCCCGGCTCGGATCGGAAAGATACCCACATTTACAGGGGTTTGCGGCGGCGACCAGCAAGAACCGGCACGGGTATCGGATATGTGCATTGGCGCGCGCGACCAAGACATCACCAGTTTCAATCGGCTGGCGCAGGGTCTCCAGAACGGTCCGCGAGAACTCCGGGAACTCGTCCAAAAATAGCACGCCGTGATGGGCCAGCGATATTTCTCCGGGCCGGGGAATGCGCCCTCCGCCGACGATTGCGGCCATCGAGGCGGTGTGGTGCGGCGTACGAAAAGGTCGCGCGCGCGATATTCCGCCCTCGCTCAGCAGGCCGGCAAGGGAGTGGATCATCGACGTTTCCAGCGCTTCTTCGGCGCTTAGCGGCGGAAGAATGCCGGGCATGCGGGCGGCAATCATTGACTTTCCCGACCCGGGAGCGCCGACCATCAGCAGGTGATGACGCCCCGCCGCCGCGATTTCTAACGCCCGTTTTGCGCGCTCCTGCCCTTTAACGTCGAGAAGATCGCGCGAAATCAATGGGTTGGTGACCTCGCCGGGCGTTGCCGGAGCCAAAACGCTTCGCCCGATAAAATGGTTAACGCAGGCCAGCAACGTGACCGGCGCGATCACCTCGACCGTGCTGACCCAAGCGGCCTCGGCGCCGCAGGACGAGGGGCAGAGCAGTCTGCCGCCAAATTGTGATGCAGCGATGGCCGCAGGCAGCGCGCCAATCACCGAAACTAACCCGCCATCAAGCGATAATTCGCCCAGCGCGATAGTTTGAGCGACCTCGTCGGCGGGCAAAATATCCAGTGCCGCCAATAGGGCCATGGCGATTGGCAGGTCGAAATGCGAGCCAACTTTTGGCAAATCGGCCGGTGAAAGGTTAATGGTTATGCGCTTTGCCGGTAACGCGATCGACATGGAGGTTAACGCCGCGCGCACCCGCTCGCGGGCTTCAGACACGGCCTTATCGGCCAAGCCGACGATGGAGAACGAGGGTAAACCCGGCGAAACCGCGCATTGCACCTCGACTCGGCGCGCCTCGACACCTTGAAAGGCAACTGTATAGGCTTTTGCAACCATTGATCTCATTCCCTGCTCGTGTCGGGCAAGGGTTAACGAGACATGGTTTATTTTTAGTAAATATTAACCCGATGGGAACAAAGATATTAACATTACGCGCTTAGGGCAGGTGATTGACGCACAGCACCCGCCATCCGGTGCCCAGACGCTCAAGCTTGGTGATGGATAGGTTATCAATGGTAAACGACAAGACCGATTTGGAGCTGATTCGGGTGGCGCGTTGAAGTTGGGTCATGATAACGGCCAGATGGGCGACGGCGATAATATCGCGGTTTGGATGCGCGGAAATCAGGCGATCAATGGTCTTTGTCACCCTGTTCGAGAGGTCTTG
>CAYPUW010000033.1:0-11341 GCA_964413925.1 uncultured Rhodobacter sp.
CTTGATGTGTCGTGGAGCATTCGCGTCGACACGCTGACCGTGGTCATGCTGGTGGTGGTCAATACGGTTTCGAGCCTGGTGCACATCTATTCCATCGGCTATATGCACGACGATCCGCACAGACCGCGCTTCTTTGCCTATCTGTCGTTTTTCACCTTCGCGATGTTGGCGCTGGTGACCTCTGACAACCTGTTGCAGATGTATTTTGGTTGGGAAGGCGTGGGCGTTGCCAGTTACCTGCTGATCGGATTTTATTACCGCAAGCCAAGTGCGAATGCCGCCGCGATCAAGGCTTTCGTGGTCAATCGTGTTGGCGATTTTGGCTTCGCTCTGGGGATTTTTGGCCTTTACTATATGGTCGATAGCGTCAATTTTAACGATGTGTTTGCCGCCGGGCCTCAGCTGGCCGAGACCAAGATGAGCTTTCTTTACATGCAGATCACGGCGGCTGAATTGCTGACCTTCCTGCTGTTTATTGGCGCGATGGGCAAATCTGCGCAGCTGTTCTTGCACACTTGGCTGCCCGACGCGATGGAAGGCCCGACCCCGGTTTCGGCGCTGATCCATGCCGCGACTATGGTCACCGCCGGTGTGTTCTTGGTGGTTCGTATGTCGCCGATCTTTGAATATGCGCCCAACACGCTGGCCTTCGTTACCATCATTGGCGCGCTTACCGCGTTTGTGGCCGCGACCATTGCGCTGGTTCAGACCGATATCAAACGGGTGATCGCGTATTCGACCATGAGCCAACTTGGCTATATGTTTGCCGCCGCCGGTGTCGGGGTCTATCAGGCCGCGATGTTCCATCTGTTCACTCACGCGTTCTTTAAGGCGATGCTGTTTTTGGGCGCAGGCTCGGTCATCAACGCCATGCATCACGAGCAGGACATGCGTAATTATGGCGGGCTGCGCAAGAAAATCCCCATAACATTCATGGCGATGATGATCGGCACACTGGCCATCACCGGCGTCGGTATTCCCGGTATAATCGCCGAGTTTGGCGATATTCCCATCGGATTCGCCGGATTTGTATCTAAAGACGCGATCATCGAGAGCACCTATGCCGCCGGAACCAGCGTTGGCCAATTTGCCTTTGTGTTGCTGGTGCTGGCCGCTGCCATGACCGCGTTTTACAGCTGGCGCTTGATGTTCCTTACGTTTTACGGCGCGCCTAAGGGTGATAAGAAGAAGCACGAGCATGCCCATGAAAGTCCGTGGACCATGACTGTGCCGCTAATTGTGCTGGCGATTGGCTCGACCTTCGCCGGGATGATCTGGTACAAGGATTTCTTTGGCGAGGCGGTCGGCAAGTTCTTTGGTGGCTCGATCTTTATCAACGAAAGCACCAACAAGGTTCTGGAAGCGGCGCATCAAGTGCCCGGCTGGGTTAGCCTCTCGCCGTTTATCGCCATGGCTTTTGGCGTGATGCTGGCGTGGATTTTCTACATCAAATTCCCCAAAATTCCCGGGGCTTTGGCAGGACAGTTTGGCCTTCTTTATCGGTTCTTGCTTAATAAATGGTACTTTGACGAGGTCTACGACATTTTGTTCGTACGCTCGGCCAAACGGCTCGGCCAGTTTTTATGGAAGACGGGCGATGGCAAGGTGATTGATGGCACAATCAATGGGCTGGCGATGGGGATTATTCCGTTCTTTACCCGTCTGGCGGGTCGGATGCAGTCGGGCTATTTGTTCCATTACGCGCTGGCGATGGTGCTTGGTATCGTCGCCCTAATCACTTGGATGTCAATCAGCGGAGGAGCCCTCTGATGGACAATCTTCTTTCTATCGTTACCTTCCTTCCTATGGTTGCCGCCGCTATTCTGGCCGTGTTTTTACGCGGCGAGGACGAGGCGGCGCAGAAAGCGGCCAAATGGCTAGCGCTGTTTGCAACCTCGGCAGTGTTCGTGATTTCAATCGCGATTTATGTTCAGTTTGACCCCGCCGCCCCCGGCTTTCAGATGGTGGAGGAACATAACTGGATCGCTGGTTTGAAATACAAGGTCGGGGTGGACGGGATCAGCGTTCTGTTCGTGCTGTTAACCACATTCCTAATGCCGCTGGTTATTGGCGCAAGCTGGAACGTGAACCACCGCGTTAAGGAATATATGATCGCGTTTCTGGTGCTGGAGACGCTGCTGATTGCGGTGTTCACTGCCCTTGATCTGATTTTGTTTTATGTGGTGTTTGAGGCCGGTCTGATCCCGATGTTCCTGATCGTCGGCATTTGGGGCGGCAAGGATCGGGTTTATGCCTCGTTCAAGTTCTTCCTTTATACGCTGCTCGGATCAGTGTTGATGCTGATCGCCATGATCGCCATGTATATGCAGGCGGGCACCACCGATATTCCGACGCTGTTGCAGTTTCAGTTCTCTTCCTCGACCCTGACGATCCTTGGTTTTCAGATCGTTGGCGGCGCACAATCCTTGATGTTCCTTGCCTTCTTGGCCAGTTTCGCGGTCAAACTGCCGATGTGGCCGGTCCATACATGGCTGCCTGATGCTCACGTTCAGGCCCCAACGGCTGGCTCGGTTTTGCTGGCGTCTATCTTGCTCAAACTCGGCGGATACGGTTTCTTGCGCTTCAGCCTACCGATGTTTCCGGTCGGAGCCGAGGTCTGGAGCAACCTGATATTGTGGCTGTCGGTGATCGCGATTATCTACACGTCCTTGGTCGCGCTGGTGCAGGTCGATATGAAAAAGCTGATCGCTTACAGTTCGGTCGCGCATATGGGCTTCGTCACCATGGGAATTTTTGCCTTTAATAAACAAGGGCTTGACGGCGCAATTTTTATCATGGTCAGCCACGGGCTGGTCGCGGGCGCGCTGTTTATGGGTGTTGGCGTGATTTACGACCGGATGCATACCCGCGAGATCGCCGCTTATGGTGGACTGGCGACGCGAATGCCGGCCTATGCGCTGATATTCATGTTCTTCACTATGGCCAATGTGGGGCTGCCGGGAACCAGTGGGTTCGTGGGCGAGTTCTTGACGCTGGTTGGCGTTTTCCAAGTCAATACATGGGTCGCGTTTTTCGCCACGACCGGGGTGATCTTGTCGGCGGCCTATGCGCTGTGGCTGTATCGGCGTGTGGTGTTCGGCGATCTGATCAAGGAAAGCCTCAAGAGCATTTCGGACATGTCGGCGCGTGAAAAATGGATTTTCGCGCCGTTGATTGCGCTGACGCTGTTGCTGGGTATCTATCCAAGTCTGGTGCTGGATATTATCGGGCCTGCGGTGGACACGTTGCTGAACAATATCGAACCTCAACTTGCGGCGGCCAAGGCCGTGGCGCTGGCGGTAGGTAATTAAGGGTAAATCAAGATGATAAGTTCCGATCTCCAAACTGTATTGCCCGAACTGGTACTGGCGGTTTACGCCATGGCCGCCTTGATATGGGCCGTTTATCGCGGCAAGGACGCCGAAGCGCCGATGCTGTTTGGCCTGACCGCGCTGGTGTTGGCGGGGATTGGTCTTTGGATCGGGCTTCAAAGTGCCGGGACCACCACCGCCTTTAACGGCGCGTTCATCAATGATGGTTTTGCGCGTTTCACCAAGGTTGTCGTGCTGTTTTCCGCCGCAATCGTGCTGCTGATGAGCCAGCAATATCTCAAGCGCAATGCGTTGTTGAAATTCGAGTTCCCGATTCTGATCTCGCTGGCTGTGGTTGGCATGATGATGATGATTTCCGCCGGAGATTTGATGTCGCTTTACATGGGGTTGGAGCTTCAATCGTTGGCGCTTTATGTCATCGCCGCCTTTCGCCGCGACTCTGTTCGCTCAACCGAGGCGGGGCTGAAATATTTTGTGCTGGGGGCGCTATCCTCAGGTCTGCTGCTTTATGGAGCGTCGCTGATTTACGGCTATGCCGGCACCACCAGTTTTGCCGGGATTACTGCCGCGATTGGAGGCGAGAAGCTTGCGCCGGGTCTGTTGATCGGCATGGTTTTTCTTATCACCGGCTTTGCCTTTAAGGTCTCAGCCGTGCCGTTTCACATGTGGGCACCCGATGTTTATGAAGGTTCGCCGACGCCGGTTACCGCGTTTTTCGCCACCGCTCCCAAGGCAGCAGCGCTGGCGCTGTTTGCGCGTGTGATGTTTGACGCCTTTGGCGGGGTTACTGGCGAGTGGGGCCAGATTGTTGCGCTGTTGTCGCTGCTGTCGATGTTTTTGGGCGCGATTGCCGCGATTGGCCAGACCAACATCAAGCGGCTGATGGCCTATAGCTCGATCGGCCATATGGGCTTTGCGCTGATGGGATTGGCTGCCGGTACGCAAGAAGGCGTGCAGGCGATGCTGATTTATCTGGTGGTCTATGTGACCATGAATATCGGGGTTTTTGCCTTTATTCTGAACATGGAAAAAGACGGGCAGGCGGTGACGGATATTTCCTCGCTCAACATGTATTCGCGGGTAGAGCCGCTGCGTGCGCTGGCCCTGATGGTTCTGATGTTTTCGCTCGCGGGCATCCCGCCCTTGGTCGGGTTCTTCAGCAAGTTCTTCGTTCTTAAAGCCGCCGTTGACGCTAATCTGGCGTGGCTGGCAATCGGCGGGGTAATCGCCAGCGTGATTGGCGCGTTTTATTATCTGCGCATCATCTATCTGATGTATTTTGGCGAGCCAAAAGAAGCGCTTGATGGCACAATGCCGGCGTTCCATTGGGCCGCTCTGATGGCCTCGGCATTTATAATGGTGGTTGGTGCGATCAACCTGTTCGGAGTTGAATCGCTGGCCGGTGCTGCTGCGGCGACTTTGCTGAAATAGATGTCAGACTGGCCGCAGGGCGTTCAAAAACGGGTTTATGCTTCGCTTGACAGCACGATGGCAGAGGCCGTGCGTCTTGGCGAAGAGATCGTCGGACCCACTTGGATTTTCACCGAGCGTCAAACCGCTGGCAAAGGGCGACGGGGTCGTGACTGGGTTGATCCCGTTGGCAATTTTGCGGCGACCTTGTGTTTTCTGCCCGAGGGCGAGATTAAAACTCGTGCGCAACGCTCGTTTGTCGCGGCTTTGGCCCTGAAGGATGCGGTGAACAAGGCAGTTGGCCATCACGAGGGGCTGGCGCTGAAATGGCCAAATGATGTTTTGCTAAACGGGGGCAAGCTCGCCGGAATTTTGCTGGAAAGCCGTGGCGACATGCTGGCGATTGGCTTTGGCGTTAATCTTGTTGCTGCGCCCGAACCCGCAACGATTGAAAAACACAGCTTGGCGCCCGTCAGCCTGTTGGCGGCGACGGGCGTGCGCCTGCTTGCACGCGATTTTCTTGATCTGCTCGCCCCGGCCTATGCCAAATGGGAGGCGGCATTTACCACTTACGGGTTTGAGCCGATCCGCAACGCGTGGCTTGGACACGCGGCGCGGCTTGGCGAGGTGATCACTGCGCGCACGGGCGGCAGCCAGATCACCGGCATATTTGAGACCATAGACGCGCATGGCGTACTGGTCTTAAATGCTAAGGATGGCCGACATCTCATTGCGGCTGCCGACGTGTTCTTTTAGGGATGCTGCAAGGAGAGGGTGAGGCATATGCTGCTGGCGATTGACGTTGGAAATACCAACACGGTTTTTGCGATACATGACGGGCAGGAGTTTGTTGCCGATTGGCGCTGTGCGACCGAGGTGCAGCGCACGGCCGATCAATATTGGGTCTGGCTCAACACATTGATGACCCTGCAAGGGGCCGAGTTGCAAATCACCGAGGTGATCGTCTCCTCCGTGGTGCCGCGTGTGGTGTTTAATCTGCGCGTTCTGTGCAACCGCTATTTTGATTGCCGCCCGCTGGTGGTTGGCAAGCCGGAATGCCGCTTGCCGGTGGATGTTCGCGTTGACGCCAATACGCAGGTCGGGGCGGACCGTTTGGTTAACACGGTCGGGGCCTTTAACCAGCTTGGTGGCAATCTGATTGTGGTTGATTTTGGTACTGCTACCACCTTTGACGTGATCGCCAGCGATGGTGCCTATGTGGGCGGGGTGATTGCGCCCGGCGTTAACCTTTCAGTCGAGGCCTTGCATCTGGCCGCTGCCGCCTTGCCACATGTGGACGCAACCAAACCGCAGCGGGTGATCGGCACGGACACGGTTGCCTGTATGCAGTCGGGGATTTACTGGGGCTATGTGGGGCTGATCGCCAATATCACCGCCGAAATCAAGGCCGAGCATGGCACCCCGATGAAGGTGATTGCAACTGGCGGGCTTGCGAGCTTGTTTGATCAAGAGAGCGGTCTCTTTGATCTGGTGGATAACGAACTAACCATGAGCGGCCTTGTCGCCATTAACGAATTTAACAGAAAGGCCGGATAATGGCTAAGAACCGGCTAATTTACCTGCCCCTTGGTGGCGCGGGCGAGATCGGGATGAACTGCTACGTTTACGGCTACGGCCCCGAGGATAACGAGCGCTATATCGTGGTCGATACCGGCGTTGCGTTTCCTGATATGGACACATCCCCCGGCGTCAATCTGATCCTCGCCGATATGGATTGGCTGGTTGCGCGGCGCGAGCGGGTCGAGGCGATTTTTATCACCCACGCCCATGAGGATCACGTCGGCGCGCTTGGCATGATCCATGGCCGTTTGCCGGTGCCGGTCTATGCACGCGCCTTTACCGCCGCGATTGCGCGCCTTAAAATGGAGGAGCATGGCCGCGATCTGGATGCAATCCGCGAGGTTGGGGCCTATCCCGAGACCATCAAGGCCGGGCCGTTTGAGGTCAGCTTTTTGCCGGTCTCCCACTCGATCCCCGAAAGTTCGGCCTTGGTGATTGACACGCCCGAGGGGCGCATTGTGCATACGGGCGATTTCAAACTTGACGGCTCACCACTGGTTGGCGAGGCGTTTGATCCTGCGCTGTGGAAAAGCGTGGCCAAAGACGGCTTGCGGGCGCTGGTTTGTGACAGCACCAATATATTTTCGCCCCAACCCGGACGCTCGGAAAGCACGCTGGCCAAGCCGTTGGCCGAACTGATCCGTGGGGCCGAGGGCTTGGTCGTTGCCACGACATTTGCCTCTAACGTGGCGCGTCTGAAAACACTGGCACAGGCCGGAGTAGACGCCGGACGCTCGGTTCTGGTGATGGGGCGCGCAATGAAACGGATGATTTCCGTGGCGCAATCGACCGGCGTTTTGACCGATTTCCCGCCCGTTGTGCCGCAAGAAAACTGGAGCGAGATTGACCGGCGCGACATGATGATCCTTGTTACCGGCTCGCAAGGCGAGCGGCGGGCAGGGTCGGCGCAGATGGCTAATGGTAAATATAACGGGATTACGCTGCGCGAGGGGGATATGTTCTTGTTCTCCAGCAAGACCATCCCCGGAAACGAAACCTCTGTTGCCAGAATCGTCAATAAATTCAGTGTGATGGGCGTTAATGTCGTCGATGATAACGGCGGGCTTTACCATGTTTCTGGCCACGCTAACCGCCCGGATATCGAGGCGGTTCATGACCTGATGAAGCCGCAATTCCTGATCCCCATGCATGGCGAGCATCGACATATGCGCGAACATATGGAGCTGGCGCGCGCCAAAGGCATCGCCTCTATCATCGCGCCAAACGGGGCGATGGTGGAGCTTTCGGGCAATGCGCCGCGAATTGTTGATGAGATTGAGAGCGGACGCACTTATCTCGACGGCGCGGTTATGATCGGCGCTATGGACGGGATCGTGCGCGACCGTATTCGCATGGCGCTCAATGGGCATGTGGTGGTTGGTCTGATTATTGACGAACAGGACGAGCCACTTGGTGGCATTTGGGTCGAGACCCACGGCCTGCCTGATCCGGCGGGTGCCAATAACAGTCTGGCAGAAATGCTGGAGGAGGGGGTCGAGTATCAACTGGCCCGCGCAAAACCGACGGTGATGCTGTCTGATGACGCGCTGGAGGAGTTGATCCGGCGCGCCGTGCGCAAGATTAGCCAAGAAGTAATTGGCAAGCGACCCGAAACACGGGTGATGATCAATCGCCTGATGGGGGGCTGATGTTAATCCAGCGTGTTTCTAAACCGTGTCAGCGCTAAAATAGTGTAGATAAACACGAAGATCGACAGGGCGGATATCTGCGCGCTGACCCCGTTCAGGTCGGCCCCCTTTAGCATCACCGCCCGTATCATTCGCAAGAAATGGGTGAGCGGAAAGGTCTCGCCCAGATATTGCGCCCAGACCGGCATACCGCGAAACGGGAACATAAATCCCGACAACAAGAGCGACGGCAAAAAGAAAAAGAACGTCAGTTGCATGGCCTGCATCTGGGTGCGCGCGAGTGTCGAGATCGTGTAGCCAAGCAACACCAACGCCAGCACAAACAGCGAAATTCCGACCGCCAGCACTGATAATGCCCCGATAAATGGTACTGAAAACAACAGCTTGGCGGCGACAAGAACCACAACAACCTGAACGCCTCCAACCACCAAGAATGGCAATATCTTGGCGATCATGATCTCAAGCGGGGTTGCGGGCATGGCCAGCAAGTTCTCCATAGTGCCGCGCTCGGTCTCGCGGGTCAGTGCCATTGAGGTCATCATCATCATGGTCATCTGCAAAATCACGCCAAGCAGCCCCGGCACGATATTATATTGGGTGATCCCCTCGGGGTTATATCGGCGATGAACGACGATTTGCAGGCGCCCGCGATTTTCCTTGGCGATCTGTGCCGAGGTGCCTTGCTCGTGTTGCAGGGCTTGGGCGGCAACAGTGCCAAGGGTTGAAATCGCCCCCGAAGCGACGGCTGGGTCGGTGGCGTCAACCTCGATCAGCAGTTGCGGATTGTCTTTGCGCTCTACCCGGCGCGCAAAATCCGACGGGATGGTGACCACGAACGAGACCAGCCCACGCTCGATCAGGCTCTCGGCTTCGCGCGCGCTGACTCCCACATGGCTGAAACGGTAATATCCCGTCAACTCCAGCGCTGACACGATGGCGCGGGTATAGCGGTCTTGGGTTGCGGCAACCAAGGCGGCCGGTAGCTCTTTTGGGTCAACATTGATGGCGTATCCAAACAGCAACAATTGCATCAAAGGCACGCCCAGCATCATGGCGAAGGTCACACGATCGCGGCGCATCTGGGTGACTTCTTTACTGAAAAGGGCGGCTATGCGTCCAAGTGAAAACCATCTGTTCATGTCATGTTATCCTCGGCCGCATCCATAAAGCTGATAAATGCGTCCTCTAAACTGGTTTCGGTCACGCTCGCGCGCGCGCCGGTTTTACGCGCGATTTTGGTGACCGAGGCCTTGAGCAAGTCAGCGTCAGCGCCGACCACGTGAAGGCTGGTTCCAAATGGCGCGATTTGCGTGACCCCCGGCAGGTCTTGCACTAGGCGCGAAAACTCGACCATGTCGCCGCCTTCGACCATATAGGTTGTCAGACCGGCGCTTTTTGCGACTTCGGCGATGGTGCCGCTGACCAGTAGTTTTCCATAGGAAATATAATTGACGCGGTGGCATCGCTCGGCCTCGTCCACATAGTGGGTGGAGACGAGAACAGTCAGGCCCTGCGCGGAAAGTTCGTGGATTTCGTGCCAAAACTCGCGCCGCGCCTTGGGGTCGACACCTGCGGTCGGTTCATCCAGCAACAACAGTTTGGGCTTGTGCATGATGCTTGCCGCCAGTGCTAAACGCTGCTTCCACCCCCCCGACAGCGTGCCTGCGAGCTGGTTTTTACGGCTGCTAAGGCCAAGATCGGACAATGTATCGGCGACGATTTGGCGTTTGGGTTGCAGGCCATAAAGCCCGGCGACCAGCCGCAAGTTTTCGGCAATGGTCAGGTCCTCATAAAGCGAAAACCGCTGGGTCATATAACCGACCTCGCGCTTGATGCGGCCCGCGTCTTTTAGCAGATCATGCCCAAGCACGGTTCCGCTGCCAGCTTCGGGCGTCAGCAGACCACACATCAGACGGATGGTTGTGGTCTTCCCCGAGCCGTTTGGACCAAGAAAACCGGCGATTTCGCCTTGCTCTACGGTCATGCTGACATGATCGACCACGACCCGACCGCCATAAGATTTCACCAGGCCGGTAACGTCGATGGCAGGGCCGGGCGCGGTCATTTTGAGGGAATGTCCACGTCAACGATCTGCCCCGGCTTGAGAAGACCTGCCGATTTTTCTGGCGCGGCCTCAATCAGGTAAACCAGCTTTTGGCGGTTTTGCAGCGAGTAAATCACTGGTGGCGTGAACTCGGGACCGTTAGAGACGAAGGTGACCCGCGCGGTGGCGTCGGGCGCGCAGCCATCGCAATTGACCGATAAAATGGTGCCTATGTGGATCGAATAAATGGCGGATTCGGGCACATAAAGGCGCAGCTTGATCGCGCCTTGGGGCAAGATCGACAAAATCGGCGCCTGTGGGCTGGCAATCTCGCCGACGCGGCGTAGAATTTCGTCCACGGTGCCGGGACCAGATGCGGTGATACTGCGTTTTTGCAGCCGCCATTTGGCCGCATCCCGGCCCGCCTCTGCCTGAGCGACCGAGGCTTCAGCCGCAGCGATCTGCGCGGGTCGGGCCGGTAGCCTTGCTACGGCGAGATTGGCTTTTCCCACGGCCACGCGGGCGCGCGCAACGTTGAGTGCGGTTGCGGTAATATCGATTTTCGCTTGGGCCGCAGCCCCTCGATCAAACAGGTTTTGAACGCGCGTTGCCTCTTTTTCGGCCTCGGCCTCCTTGGCGCGTGCAGAGACCAGTGCCGCTTTTATCACGGCAATTTCTTCGGGGCGGCGTCCTTGGGTAAGGTTTTCAAGCTCGCTTAACGCGCGCGCAAGCGTCGCTTCGGTCTCGGCCAATGCGATCTCGGCGTCGCGTTTTTCCAGTGTTGCCAGCACCTGACCTGCAATGATTTTGTCGCCCCGTTGCACGGCCAGATTGTCGATGCGCGCGGTCGCAACCGGCGCAATCAGCACATAATCGCCCTCGACATAGCCGGTAGCCAATGGCAACGGCGGGGCGCAATTGGCAAAAAGTGAGGCGATAATCGGGAGGCTGCAAAGAAAACCGGCCATTGAAGGAACCTGCTGGGCAAAACGCGAAAACGCGCCAAAGCATACCGACGCATATGGGTAGCCTAGTTGAAATCAATTTGGAGGTGTAGCCCTAACCCGATATTAACTTTTGGCGACTAAAATCCGCGCTGCAGGAATGCCGGGACATGATCGCCCATGCCAACCACGGCGCCAGAGTCCTTGCGATTGGTGGCGTGTGCTGGCTTTTTGCTGGTCCGCTGGGAGATTTTTACCGGCTCGGCGACCGATTCCTCTGGCTGGTTGGCCTCGGATTTGGGGACAGATTGAGACGCTGATTTGGCTGGCGTTTTGGCCACAGTTTTATGTGTCTCGTCCTTGGCGGGCGCATTAGCCTGT
>CAYPUW010000033.1:11441-13128 GCA_964413925.1 uncultured Rhodobacter sp.
TGGCGTTTTGGCCACAGTTTTATGTGTCTCGTCCTTGGCGGGCGCATTAGCCTGTGCCTGAGGCTCTTGAGTGGCAGTTTTTGCATCCGGCTTGGGCTTTGGAGACGTCTTTTTGAGTCTGGACCGGGAATTTACGCTCTCTGGTGCGGAAATTCGCGGAATTGCCTGTTTCACCAGATCCTCGATTGCAGCCAGGTATTTCTCCTCGTGGGGCTGGCACAGCATGAACGCGTGCCCTTCGCGTCCGGCGCGGCCAGTGCGGCCAATGCGGTGAACGTAATCCTCGGAATGGATCGGCACGTCGAAGTTGAAAATGTGGCTCACATTAGGAATGTCGAGGCCACGAGCCGCCACATCCGACGCGATCAGAAAGCGGATATCGCCGCCGCGAAAGCCGTTGAGGGTGCGCGTGCGCACAGATTGATCAAGGTCGCCATGGATGGGAGCGGCGTCAAGCCCGTGTTTTTTCATGGATTTCGCCAGAATATCTACGTCAACCTTGCGGTTGCAGAAGATAATACTGTTGGTGATCTTGTCACCTTCAGAGGCGATTAGGCTGCGCAGAAGGTCCCGTTTTTCCGTAGCGGCGCGGTCCTTGCGGGACGGTTTGAACAAGCACACAGCCTGAATGATGGTCTCCGAGGTCGTGGCTTGGCGCGCGACTTCTACCCGCTCGGGATTGTGCAAAAACTCCTGCGTGATGCGGGTGATTTCAGGTGCCATCGTGGCCGAGAAAAACAGGGTTTGGCGGGTAAATGGCGTGAGTTTAAAGATGCGTTCGATATCGGGAATAAAGCCCATGTCGAGCATACGGTCGGCCTCGTCGATCACCATGATCTGAACGCCGGTCAGCATCAGTTTGCCGCGTTCAAAATGGTCAAGCAGCCGCCCCGGTGTGGCGATCAGCACGTCAACGCCCCGGTCGATCAGGCGGTCCTGATCCTTGAAGCTGACACCGCCGATAAGCAGTGCCATGGTCAGTTTGGTGTGTTTGGCGTAAACTTCGAAATTCTCGGCGACCTGTGCTGCCAACTCGCGGGTCGGGGCCAGAACCAAGGATCGCGGCATGCGCGCTCGGGCGCGTCCCTTGCCTAAAAGCGTGATCATCGGTAGGGTAAATGATGCAGTTTTGCCGGTTCCGGTTTGGGCAATCCCCAAAACATCGCGGCCTTGCAGCGCAAATGGTATCGCACCTGACTGGATCGGCGTAGGCGTTTCATAGCCCGCTTCTTCAACGGCTTTGAGAACCCTTGGGTCCAGTTCGAGATCAGCGAATTTTGTCATGCGGTTCCGTCTGTTACGGCAAATTTTGCGAGGCGTATCTAATGCGACGAAATTGCCACGCTAGCAGGTGAGTCTTGGCCGCTTTCCTAGACAAAAAGCCGTGTCTGGTCAACGTGACATACAGTATTTTGACCAATTGAGAGGAATGCGAGCGATTGTTTCTTTCTGGTACACAAAAAAGAAGGTTCTTGAAGAAAACTGTGGCAAAAAGGCAATATGATTTTCCATCCCGCGTGCGCGTCTCAGTCGGGCAATGCCGAGTCGATGGGGCAGGACATTTTCTGTAGGCGATATTGCTTGCAATTGTGCGGTTTTTCTCGACCGGTTCGCAACAATGACAATATTTTTTGCCATCGCGGCGGAAATATGGAAACAATGGAGAATGGCCTCACCCTAATGAATG
>CAYPUW010000034.1:0-12816 GCA_964413925.1 uncultured Rhodobacter sp.
GCGCGGGTGCCGGTATGTGGCATCGTCTCGCAATATAACGCCACCGCCCTGCCCAATGCACCTGACCGGATGAACTGGCTGATGGGTCAGATCCTGCGCAAAAAGATCAAGATGCAGGGCTTTATCATCTTTGACGATTTCGCCCATCTCTATCCGCAGTTTGCCAAGGAAATGGGCGGCTGGATCGCCAGCGGCAAGATCAAATATCGCGAGGAGATCATCGAAGGGCTGGAAGCAGCACCGGAGGCATTCATCGGCCTGCTCAAAGGCGAGAACTTCGGCAAGCGGGTCATTCACGTTGGTCACGCGCAATGATTGTCCGGCGACGGCAATGAAGATTTCACCGGACTAACATCGCATGACCAATTGGGTGGCGAGCAAGAAAACCGGCTTCTGGCCGGGGAACTTCGCCGCCCACTCCTGCATTTTCAATGCCTTTGGGTGCCGCAGATCAAGATATCCGACCTTGCTAAAGTATAGACCGGAAATGGTAATCCAGCCCGCAGCGCGTCGCGGCGATCATCCCTGCAACCCGGTTTTTGACGGCTGTGATCAAAACAGCTGTAACCTGAACACATGCGGCATTGAGGCTTGAATGTTTCTAGGAATCGGAACAGGCTAACCAATATCGGCGGTAGTCCCGCCAGTTAGAGCCGAGTCCATTTGACCTAAACCGGCAGCGCGGCTCTAATCTTTTGTTATTACGCGTAATTTTCTTCGGAAATCGCTTCGTACTTTTCGATTACGCATGAGAGGTGAGCCATGACAGGGATAAATACTCCGCCCGTATTCGACGGGCATAACGATGTTTTGCTCAAACTTTTCAGCGCCAACACGCCCGACGCGCGGCGAGGGTTTATCGACGGGTATGACGGTCATATCGACCTGCCAAAAGCCCGGCTGGGCGGGTTTGGTGGCGGGTTTTTTGCCATTTATGTGCCTTCGCCCCGTGAAGGTGGCGATAAGGACGGCGATATTGTCGAGCAGATGAGTGGTGATGCTTATGATTTGCCTCTGCCCGCGCCGATTGCCCAAGCAGATGCGCTTGGCGTTGTCATGGCCCAAGCTGCGATCCTCTCGCGACTTGAGCAGGACGGTGCCTTAACGATCTGCACCCGTGTCGCCGATATTCGGGCTTGCCTTGACAGTGGCAAGATGGCGGCAGTGATGCATATGGAAGGGGCCGAGGCGATTGATGCTGAGTTTAATGTTCTTGATGTGCTTTACCGCGCGGGGCTGCGCTCGATCGGGCCGGTCTGGAGCCGCCCGACTATGTTTGCCCACGGGGTGCCGTTCCGCTTTCCCTCGACCGGCGATATTGGGCCGGGGCTGAGTGACGCTGGCAAGGCCTTGGTGCGGGAATGTAACCGTTTGCGCATCATGCTCGATATGTCCCATTTGAACGAGGCCGGGTTTTGGGATGTCGTTAAGCTTAGTGACGCACCGATTGTTGCCACTCATTCAAATGCCCATGCGGTCTGCCCGACTGCGAGAAACCTCAGCGACCGGCAGCTTGATGCCATCCGTGACAGCGACGGCATGGTGGGGCTGAATTTTGCAACCGCCTTTCTGCGGCCCGACGGACAGATGCGCGCTGATACTGGCCTTGATGTCATGCTGCGTCACCTTGATCACCTGATCGCACAGCTTGGCGAGGATCGGGTGGGGTTTGGCTCGGATTTTGACGGAGCGATGGTGCCTGAAGAGATCGGGGACGCATCCGGTCTGCCGGCGCTACGGCGGGAAATGTCGGCACATGGGTTTGATGATGTCCTGATGGCAAAGCTGTTTCACGGCAATTGGCTTAGGGTTCTTGACCTGACTTGGGGAGGTTGAGCGCGCCGCTACGTCAATCCCCCCGAACACCCTTAAACTGTATGAGATGGTTGACTATACAACTAAAGTAGCAGCTATTATTCTTCTGTCAGACTCAAATCCGTCTGGTAACAATAGGGAGAAATATCATGAAGCCAATCCGCCATATATTATTTGGCACAGCGATCGCCCTTGCAACCGGCCTGACCGGCGCTGCAACGATCGCCGCGACCCCGTCCACTATGCTGGTGATTGCCAACCGGATCGACGATATCACCACGCTTGATCCGGCGCAGTCCTTTGAGTTCGCCGGGGGCGATGTCAGCCACAACCTTTACAACAAGCTGGTTAATTTTGATCCGAACAATCTGGACGCAGGCTATGTTGCCGATCTGGCCGAAAGCTGGAGCGTGTCTGACGATGGCAAGACCATCACCTTCAAGATGCGCCCCGGTGTCAAGTTTGCCTCGGGCAATCCGGTCACTGCCAAAGATGCTGAATACAGCCTTCGCCGCGCGGTGCTTTTGAAAAAGACACCATCCTTCATCCTGACGCAATTTGGGTTCACCCCTGAAAACGTCAAGGATACCATTGTTGCAACCGACGATATGACGCTGAAGATCACCACCGACAAGCGCTATGCGACCTCGTTTGTGCTAAACAGCATGACCGCTACGATTGGCGGGATTGTTGACAGCAAGGTGGTGAAATCCCACGCCAAAGCTGGCGACATGGGCAATGAATGGCTGCGCACGAATACCGCTGGCTCCGGCCCTTATGTGCTGGGCAGCTGGAAGCCCAATGAGTCTATCACGCTGGTTGCCAATCCCGACTATTATGGCGGCGCACCAGCGATGAAAAAGGTTGTTGTGCGTCATATTCAAGAAAGCTCGACCCAGCGCCTGTTGCTGGAACGTGGCGACATTGACGTTGCGCGCAACCTGAACCCCGAGGATATTGCCGGTATTCGCGGCAAGCCCGGCCTGGCGGTTGACAGCGAGCTGCGTGGGCGGATCATGTATATCGCCTTCAACCAGAAGAACAAGATTTTGGCCAATCCGAAAGTACAGGAAGCGCTGAAATATCTGATTGATTACAAAGGGATGCAGGATAGCTTCCTCAAGGGTCAGTATGTCATCCATCAGGCATTCCTGCCCGCTACCTTTCTGGGCGCAATCAAGGACACGCCCTATTCTCTGAATGTCGCGAAGGCCAAAAAGCTGCTGGCCGAGGCAGGGTACGCAAAAGGCTTTGAGGTGGGTATCATCGTGCGCGAGGCGCAGGAGCGTCTTGAAATGGCGCAGTCGATCCAGAACACGTTTGCCAAGGCTGGCATCACCGTCAAGCTGACGGTCGGCACCGGCAAACAGATTCTGGGCATTTATCGTGCACGCAAGCATGACATTTATCTTGGTGCCTGGGGCCCAGATTATCCCGACCCCAACACCAATGCCAGCACCTTTGCGTGGAATGGCGACAACTCCGAAGCGGCTGGTCTGACCGGCGTTCTGGCGTGGCGCAATTCATGGGACAACCCCAAGATCACCAAAGAGACCGAGGCCGCGATGGTCGAGGGCAATCGCGACAAGCGCGCCAAAATGTACGAGGCAACGCAGCGCGAGTTCCAAAAGGTTGCTCCCTTTGCGATCATGTTCCAAAAGATCGAGCAAACCGGGCGCTCCGACAAGGTCAAGCATCTGAACCTTGGTGGTGCAATCACAGCAGTCTCTTATTGGCCGGTGACCAAATAATTGACTGACGTAACCAATAACCAACCACTGAAGGGGCGGCGCAAGTCGCCCTTTCGCGCTGTTTTGATAAAGATAGCCAAGACCGCTCTGACGGTTGCCGTCACCATGCTTGGCCTCTTGTTTATCACGTTTTTCATTGGCCGCGTTATGCCGGTTGATCCGGTTCTGTCAATCGTGGGCGAGCGCGCAACCAAAGAGGTTTACGAGGCCGCCTATAAGGCGCTTGGCCTCGATCAGCCGCTGTTCGTGCAATTTTTCTATTACATCCGCGATGTGGTGCAAGGCAATTTCGGCATCTCGCTGCGCACCGGGTTTCCAGTAGCCAACGATATTCGCCGAGTGTTTCCAGCCACGATGGAACTGGCAACCCTTGGCACCATCTTTGGCGTTATTCTTGGGGTGCCACTCGGAGTGCTGGCGGCAGTAAAACGTGGCACATGGATTGACCAGATCGCGCGGGTTGTCGCGCTGATCGGCTATTCGATGCCGGTATTTTGGCTGGGCCTGATTGGCCTTTTGCTGTTTTACGGCATCCTTGGCTGGGTCGGAGGACCGGGGCGGCTGGATATCTACTTTCAGGACGTGGTGCCGCAAGTGACCGGCATGATCCTGATCGACAGCCTGCTTGACGGCAATCTTGAGGTGTTTCGCAACGCCCTCACCCACATCATCCTGCCCGCGTCGCTCTTGGGTTATTACTCGCTGGCCTATATCAGCCGGATGACCCGCTCGTTCATGCTGGAGCAATTAAATTCCGAATATATTATCACCGCACGGGTCAAAGGGCTGTCGGAGCGCACCGTGATCTGGCGGCACGCGTTTGGCAATATCAAGGTTCAACTGATCACGGTGATCGCGCTGTCCTATGCGGGGTTGTTGGAAGGTTCGGTTCTAACCGAGATTATTTTCGCTTGGCCGGGGATTGGATCTTATATCACCACATCGCTGCTGTCGGCGGATATGAACGCCGTCATGGGAGGCACCGTGGTCGTCGGGCTGGTGTTTGTGTTGCTCAATATTCTGGCGGAACTCTTATATCAATTCTTTGACCCGAGGGCGAAATGACAATTGAACCTCGACCTCCGCAAGGATTGCGCAACTGGCTGTTAAGCGACACCCCGACGTCGCGCAAACACGCGCGCATGGCCTCGCTTTACCAGTCATGGCTGTCGTTTCGGGGCAATCATATGGCCATGTTTGGCCTTGGTATTCTGGTGTTTCTGGTGCTGCTGGCACTGTTTGCCCCCCTTATCGCACCGAGTGACCCGTTCACCCAAGACTTGATGGCGCGTCTCAAACCACCGGGCAGTGAAGGCTATCTGCTCGGCTCCGATAGCCTTGGGCGCGACATTCTCAGTCGGCTGATCTATGGTGCTCGTATCACGCTCTATATTGTTACGCTGGTGGCGATCGTGGCACCGGTCGTCGGGTTATTCGTGGGCACGGTTGCGGGCTATACTGGGGGCTGGGTTGATGTGGTTCTGATGCGCATCACCGATATTTTCCTTGCTTTTCCACGTCTGGTTCTGGCGCTGGCCTTCGTGGCCGCGCTAGGAGCTGGGATCGAGAACGCGGTGCTAGCGATCAGCCTGACCGCTTGGCCTCCCTATGCGCGGATCGCCCGCGCCGAGACCCTGACCATGCGTAACTCGGACTTCATCCACGCTGTGCGCCTGCAAGGGGCCGGGCCGCTGCGCATCATTATAAAACATATCTGGCCGCTCTGTGTTTCCTCGCTGGTCGTGCGGGTGACGCTGGACATGGCCGGGATCATTTTGGCCGCCGCCGGTCTTGGCTTTCTCGGTCTTGGCGCGCAGCCCCCCACGCCCGAATGGGGGGCGATGATTTCGGACGGGCGGCGGTTTATCCTTGATCACTGGTGGGTTGCCACCATGCCGGGGCTGGCCATTTTCACGGTATCGTTGGCATTCAATCTGCTGGGAGACGGGCTGCGCGATGTGCTTGATCCCAAGGAGGGTTCGAATTGAGTGACATCTCGGGGAGCAACCTTTTAGAGATCGAAAACCTCTGGGTCAAATTCCCCACTCGCAGCGGCATTTTCGACGCGGTGCGCGGCATCAGTTTTTCGTTGGGCCGCGAGCGATTGGGCATTGTCGGCGAGTCCGGCTCGGGGAAATCCATGACGGGGCGCGCCATTTTGCGCTTGATCCGCCCACCGGGAATGGTGACAGCGGATCGGGTCCAGCTTGAGGGCGAAAACCTGATGGACCTTAACGAGCGGCAGATGCGTGCGGTGCGGGGTCAGCGCATTTCGATGATTATGCAGGACCCGAAATTCTCGCTTAACCCGGTGATGCGCGTGGGCGAGCAGATTTCTGAGGCTTACCGCCTGCATGCCAACACCTCTAAAGCGGCGGCAAAACAAAAGTCACTAGAAATGTTGGAGGCCGTCAAAATCCGCGACCCTGAGCGGGTCTATACCTTGTTTCCCCACGAGGTCTCTGGGGGGATGGGTCAGCGGATCATGATTGCGATGATGATGATCCCCGACCCGAAAATCCTGATCGCCGACGAGCCAACTTCGGCGCTTGATGTCTCGGTTCAGATGCAGGTTCTTGAAATCATGGATAATCTGGTCAAGGATCGCGGCATGGGGCTGATCTTCATTAGTCATGATTTGAACCTTGTATCCGCCTTTTGTGATCGCGTGCTGATCATGTATGCGGGGCGCGTGGTCGAGACCTGCCGCGCTGATCGCCTGCACGAAGCAAGCCATCCTTACACGCGGGGCTTGCTAAATTCGCTGCCGCGTCTGGATGCGCCAGTCAAGCGGCTCGAGGTTTTGAAACGTGATCCCGCGTGGCGCGAGGATGACAGCATAAGCGGGCAAACATGAGCGGAATTCTGATTGACGGACTGAACGTCTGGTTCGGCGAGCACGAGATGCGCGTTGATGCGGTCAAGGGTGCCAGCCTCGCGGTGCCCAAAGGCGGCAGTTTCGGCCTTGTGGGCGAATCCGGTTCGGGTAAATCCACAATCCTGCGGGCGTTAACGGGCCTTGTTCCGACATGGAACGGGCATATGGAGGTGCTGGGCGCGCGCCTTGGCGAGAAACGCGACCGCAAGTTTTATGGCGCTGTGCAGATGGTGTTTCAGGACCCTTATGCCTCGCTGCACCCGCGCCATTCTGTTGATCAGGTTCTAAGCGAAACCCTGTCACTGCACGGGTTTCGCGACATTGATATGCGGATTTCACGTCTGCTGGATGATGTTGGCCTCGGCCCGTCATTTCGCTTTCGCTATCCGCATCAACTGTCAGGCGGGCAGCGCCAGCGGGTTGCCATTGCGCGCGCCCTTGCCCCCGAGCCAGAGATATTGCTGCTGGACGAGCCTACTTCGGCGCTTGATGTTTCGGTGCAAGCTGAAATCCTGAACCTGCTGAGCGACCTTCGCAACGAGCGAAACCTGACCTATCTGATGGTCAGCCACAACCTCGCCGTGGTCGGCCATATCTGCACCGACATCGCGGTGATGCAGCTTGGCCAGATTGTCGAAACCCTTAGTGTCGCGCAGATGCGTGCGCAAGAAACGCAGCATCCCTACACCAAACATTTGCTGGAAAGCAGCCTTGGCGCGATCAAAGGAATGGACCCGTCATAACCCGCGTGCCAAGGGGCGGGCCGCCCAATGCCACTCATCCAGTAGCGCCTCGAAATCACCATCGTTATCATGTTTTCGCTGTTGCTTATAAAAAGGCGTCAAACCCCGACATATCGGCGCAAAAGGCTTTCGTCGCTGCGTAATTCGGATGGGGTCACCGACAGCGCGTCGCGGCCATTCTCGATAAAAACCACCCGATCAGCGATTGTCAGCACGGCCTCAACCCGCTGTTCCACCAGAACAATAGCAACGTTTTGGCGCTTCAACTCTACCACCGCGTCTCTGATCAGTGCGATCATCGAGGGCTGCAGCCCTTCGGTTGGTTCGTCCAGCAGCAGGAGCTTTGGCTGCAGGCACAGGGCGCGGGCGGTTGCCAGCATTTGCTGCTCGCCGCCCGACAGGGTTTCGGCGCGCTGATCGAGGCGCTCACGCAGGCGCGGGAACATCACCAGCACATGCTCCAATACATCCTTGCCACAATTGCGCGTCATCAGGCCTATTTGCAGGTTTTCCGCCACGGTCAGTTCGCTGAACAGGCGGCGACCTTGCGGAATATAGCCGATGCCGAGTTTAGGCACCTTCCAGGCAGCAAGCTGGCTGATCTCTTGGCCATCCAAGGTGATGCTGCCCGAGGTTGGCCGCAACTGGCCCATGATAGTCTTCAGGCACGTAGATTTTCCAGCACCGTTGCGCCCCAACAAACAAACAATTTCGCCGGAGCTTACCTCAAGCGACAGGCCATGCAAAACCTGAACTTTGTCGTAAGAGGCCCGGATGTTGTCCAGTTTTAGCATCATCCCCCCAGATAAGCGGTTTGTACCGCCTCGTTGGCGTGAATTTCGTCCGGCGTGCCTTCGGCAATGATCTCGCCGAAATTCAACACAGTGATCCGGTCAGCCAACGCCATGACCACGTTAATATTGTGCTCGATCAGCAGGATCGTTGTCTCTTTGGCAACCGCGCGGATCAGGTGCTTGAAATCCTCGATTTCTCCGTCTGACAGGCCTTGGGTCGGCTCGTCCAAGATAAGCAATTTCGGCTTTTGACCCAGCCCCATGGCGATCTCCAGCAACCGCTGGTGGCCATAGGCTAGGTCACCGGCGATCTGATCCGATTTCGCCTCGATGCCAACGCGGGCAAGTGCCGCAACAACCTCGGCCTTCAGGGTCTGGTTTGAATTGCCCAGACGGCGCTGCACCGCCAAGGCAACGTTTTCAAACACAGTCAAGTTGCCAAAGATCGAGGTGATCTGGAAGGTGTAGGCCATGCCAAGGGCGATGCGTTTATGGGCTGGCAAATCGGTGACATCGCGGCCCAGAAATTCCACCCGACCGCTGCTGACCGGAATGCGACCGCATAACAAAGAGACAAAGGTGGTTTTCCCGGCACCATTGGGGCCGATCAAGGCGCGGATTTCGCCATCCTCAAGGGTAAAGCTGACGTTTTGCACCGCTTTCAGACCCCCAAACGCCCGGCTAACCGCGTGGGTGGATAACAGGGTTACGGCAGCCATTTCATCCACCTTTCCCGCACAAACCCCATGATACCCTTGCGGGCATAAAGCGTCAGCAATACCAGAACCACCCCGACGATAAGCATATGCGCGTCGGTCAGCGAGCTTGCCAGATCACCAAGATAGAACATGAACAGGGTGCCAACAAACGGCCCGATAACGGTGCCGGGGCCGCCCAGAAGTACCCATAGCAGAGGAAAAATCGAATAGGTAACTTGTGCAAAACTGGCCCCGACATAGCCAAACAGCACCCCATAGGCCGCCCCGGCGATACCGGCAACGGTGCCTGACAGAACAACCGACAGCAGTTTAAGGCGCCAAGTGTCGTAGCCAAGCATACGGGCGCGCTCCTCGTTCTCGCGAATGGCGATCATTGCGCGCCCTTTCGGCGAGCGCACCAACCACAGGATACCAAGCAGAGTTAGCGAGAACAGCAACCAGGCCGCGAAGTATCGGTTTGTGGCATCGGAGAGATCGAAGCCAGCGATCTGGCGGGTGGTCTGCTGGATGACGAAGCCCTCATCACCACGGGTGATCGGGTTGAAATAGAGGATGGTCAGGTAAAATGCCTGAGCAAACATCAACGTGACGATCATAAAAGCAACGCCCAAGGTGCGCAGGGCCAGCAGGCCGACAATGAGCGACAGGATCGCGGCGGTCCCGACACCGATGAAAAACGCCGGAATGATCGACAATCCCAACACGGTAATCGACAGGCCCATCCCGTACATTCCGGCGGCAAAGAACATCGCGTGACCGAGGCTTAGAAGGCCGGTATAGCCAAACATGATGTTGTAGCTCATGGCAAAGATTGCCAGCACCATCACCCGCGACAGGTTGCCGTGGTGGTAGGCTGGCAGGATGAACTGCAGCCCGAACAGGACGGCAATCAGGGCCAGATGAAACCTGAGGGAACGGCTCATGCCTGTTTGGTCCCGAATAGGCCTTGCGGGCGGTAAACAAGGACAAGGGCTACCAGCAATGTGGCGAGTATTTTGGCCAGCGTGGGTGAGAAAAATACCGAGATAATCCCGTCGCTCATGCCAATCAGGACGGCAGCGACCACCGTGCCGCGCAGAGAACCAAGGCCACCGATGATGACGACAATGAACGACAGCAAAAGCGGGTCCATACCCATCAGATAATGGGCCTGTTGGATCGGCACCACCAACACCGCCCCAAGCGCCGCCAGTGCCGCCCCGAGGCCAAAGACCAAGGCGTAAACGCGGTCAACCGGGATGCCGAACGCTGCGGCGGTTTCGCTGTCAAGTTGGGTGGCACGCAGGATCAACCCGATCCGGCTTTTGGACATCAAGGCCCAGACTCCAAGCCCGACAACTATCGCAGCAAAGACCACAAACAGCTTGTAGCCAGAGTAGCCAAACCACGGCAGGGCAATGCGAAAGTCAAACGGCGCTACCACCGGCCTTGCGTCGGGACCAAAGGTCATCAGGGTGACTTGCTCGATGATATAAAGCAGGCCGATGGTGGCAACTATTGTGCGCTCCGGGTCATAGTTGATCCGCCGTAGCACCAGCCAGTCGCTGGCCACGGCCAACGCGCCAACCAATAGCGGGGCGAAAATCAACGCCACGGCAAAGCCAAGCGCCGGGTTGCCGCCGATTGAGGTTGTTATCCACCAAGCCAGCACCGCGCCAAGCATAAAAAACTCGCCATGCGCCACGTTGACCACGCGCATGACGCCAAACACCAAGCTGAGGCCAAGCGCTGTCAGGGTCAATACCGAGGCTTCTACCAGCCCCTCCATCGACGCCAGCAACATGTAAGGTCCAAGATCCATGGGGCCTGCCTTGTGGACCGGTCCCGCCTTGGCTGGACCGGTCGATTGCTTGTTTAGGCTCTAATCAGAAAGGCCGTTTGGTATAGTCGGTCTCATCTGGATAAAACGTATCCTCGATCGACGTGGTATGCGCAAGAACCAGACGACCGTTGGTCACCTTGGAGATATACTGGTGGCCAAAGACCTGATGGGTCTTGCCGTTGAATATCTTGGCCCCTTGCGGATGCTCGCGACTAAGCGGCATGTCGGTCATTGCTTCGACCGCCTCGATCAGCTTGGCGCGATCAGATGGCCCCTGATAGTTGGCGGCCTCCATTCCGGCTTTGACCACATAAAGCGTCTCCCAGCAGCCAAACATATGAGAATAAGTCGAAACCTGCTTTGGATCCTTGATCCATGCACCATTGTCATCCACGCCAACCGATGCGCGGTAATATTTGTCGGCCTCGGACTGATTAGCCTGAGCATAGCGCGGATTGCCCTCCCAGAAATATGAGCCTTCAAGGAACTCAAGCCCCGGCGTGTTCAGGTCGGTGGCTTCAAGCGAATCAATGAAGCCAAAAATCTCGGGCCGGTTGCTGCCAAAAAACTCTCCCATTTCCTTGACAAATGTCAGAACCGCCGGGCCAACCATGACGTGGTAGATCACCTCGGTGTCGCGCGGAATTTTCGGAAAGTATTTGGTGAACGAGGATTCGGTTGGCGGAATGGCGATCTGCGCTATGACATCACCGCCCTGTGCTTTGATGGCCGCCGTAAAGAAATCCCGGTGGTCATAGCCAAACGCGAAGTCAGGATAGATCATCGTGACTTTTTTGCCAAGATTGTTGGCAACGAAGGGGGCCATCGCCTGCACCTGACTTTTCACGTCGGTAATACCGGGCTGGAGCGTATAGCGGTTCAACTTGCCAGACGCGACGTGATGGCCTTCGGACACCACAAAATAGGGGAGTTTCAACTCTCCGGCGCGCGGGGCGGACCCAATCACCACATGGGAAAACAGTGTCCCAAAGGCGATGTCGGTCTTATAGAAGTTGGCAAACTTCTCCAGCACCTCGGCACCCCGCTTGGGGTCGGTGCCGTCATCCTCGGCGATGATCTCAATTGGGCGACCATTGATGCCGCCGGCGTCATTGATCTCTTTGGCCACCGCTGTCGTGGTGCGTTCGTACCATTTGCCGTAGGCCGCGCCGATTCCGGTTCTGTGGACCTGAAAGCCGATCTTAATCGGGGCGGAGCTTTGCGCTTGGACGTAGGGAACAAAGCCCGGCATCGCGGTGACAGCCCCGGCGGCGGCCATGCCCTTAAGCACGCCACGGCGCGTGGTGGTTGATTTGCTGTTTTCGCTGGATCTCATATCAGTCATCTCCCATATAAATTTGTTTGAGCGGTTTGCGACCTTATGCGGGATAGAGATTGTATGTATGCAAATGAAAAGTCCAGTTATTTGTTTGCGCGTGACGAAATGTGGTGGTGAATATTGGGTTTCCATTGAGGCAAACCCACCGAAAAAAACCAACGACAGATGTCAGTTGCGCTATTGCGAAGGTGGTATCGCGAGTTTGGTGGAAATTTGAGGTTGGCGTCATATTCGGTCTGAATGGCCGCTTTCAGGACTTACCGCTCGCCGCCCAAATCCCCGTCCAAATTTGACAATAGGCCATCAAACAAAGCGCCACCCGAAACGGTTCGGGTCGCGCTCTGAATATTCGCCTTGCAACAGCGCTATTTCAGCGCGTTCGACCCATAAACGAAGTCCTCGCCATCGGCGAGAGAGTGGCACGCAATGCACCCCACATCCATCCCCTTGGCCACCTTCCCCGCCAAGCTCATACCTTTGGGGTTCTTGTCAACCGTGCCATCTGGCAGAAACTTCACCCAGAACCAGTTCTTCGTCTCAGGATCAAAACCCTTTTCGCGCCGATACATAACCGTAATCGCGCCGAGATGTTTGGCCGGAGCTGCCAAGACCTGCTCGGCCGTGACCCCCACCGGGCCGTAATTTCGCTTAACCACAAGATCCCCGGTGCTGCCATTGATGGTGGCTTTTGAATAGTAGGTTTCCAACATCATCCCGTGCGGATCCGTGCCCTCGTATGGCATAGAATAAAGCGCGTTTGCCCCCGCAAGTCGCTGCTCGGTCATCGCGCTCCAAATCTGGGCGGCAAAGCCCACATCTTGATCAGAGCCGAACGGCGGCATTCCCTGCGCCTGCGCCGAAATCCCGTAAACTGACGTCATGGCCATCGCCAGCGTCACAATTTTTAAGTTCAAAGTCGCCATAGTCTATCTTCCCAATATTTTTTTCATTTAAT
>CAYPUW010000035.1:0-12620 GCA_964413925.1 uncultured Rhodobacter sp.
AGCAAAGTTGGTTGCCGAATGGAAATCTGGCGGCGCGCGCGTCGGTGTGGTTCTGACTATGGGCGCGCTCCATCAGGGCCATCTCAGCCTCGTTGCCGCCGCCAAATCCGCCAGTGACCGCGTGATCGTGACGATTTTCGTCAACCCCAAACAGTTCAACAATCCCGCCGATTTGCAAGCCTACCCGCGAACCGAGCATGACGACGCGACCAAGCTCGCCCCGCTCGGCGTTGACGCGATCTACGTCCCTGACCCGGACCAAATCTATCCCGACGGCTTTGCCACCAATATTTCGGTCTCCGGCGTGTCAGAGGGGCTTTGCGGTGCCCATCGTCCCGGCCATTTTGACGGGGTCGCCACCGTGGTCGCCAAATTGTTGCTGCAAACCGGTGCCGATTGCACGTTTTTCGGCGAGAAAGATTACCAGCAAGTGCAGGTGGTCAAACGTCTGGCCCGCGATCTTGATATCCCCTGCCAGATCGTCGGTTGCGCCACGGTTCGCGATCCTGACGGCATGGCTTTGTCGTCGCGAAACGCGCTGCTCTCGCAGGATGACCGGCAAAAAGCGGCTGCAATCTATCGCGTGCTGTGCCACGTCCGTGATCAACTTTTGAGCGGAGAGGATATGACCGCGAGTTTCGCCCAAGGTCGCGCCGAGATACTTGCTGCGGGTTTTCAGGAGGTCGAATATTTGGAGCTGCGCGACGAGGCGAAGTTCGTGCCCGCTGCCACTCTCTCGGGTCCAAGCCGCCTGCTGATCGCTGCGCGTATCGGTGGGGTTCGACTGATTGATAATATCGAGGTGGGCTAAGGGGTGTTGACGATCAGAATTCCCATTTGGTTTGATTTCTGATTACACCGCTGCAAACATCAGAAGAACGGCCTTGACCCGTAGGATTATTAAGGACGCCAGTGGATGATTATCGCGCCTTTTTGCCGTGGCAAACCGACCAGAGTTCTGCTGCGCTCAGTCAAACGAAATGACCCTTAACTGCCCCTAACTCGCGGGCAAGCTTTGCAACAGCGCCAGCGCTTGCGAGCGTGTCGTTGACAGTTTCTCGCGATCTTCGCCGGGGAAAAACCGTCCCCTCAGCGCCGTTGGCATTGGCTCTGGCGCAAAGGTTAAAACCTTCGGTCCGGTCTTGACACTTTCGGCCTGCCAACTGTCCCAAATCGCCAGCTGCGCCACCTTGGAGGCACCATAAGAGGCGAAAAACTTTTGCCCTGCACGGTCCTCAACAGGTAAAATTGCAGTGCCGTTTTCGGATTGTTTCAGCAAAGATTCCACCATAGAGACCAAAAATAGCGTAGCCTTGATATTGACCTTGACCGTCTTGTCCCAGTCGCTTTCGGGAACATGGGCGGCGGGTGATAAAGGCCCTGCGAAAATCGCGCAATGGACCAGCAAATCAAGCCGCCCCCACCGCTCAAAGATCGAGAGGCACAGGCGGCGCAGCCCCTCTTCATCGGTGATATCGAGCGGTACCAACGTCGCCGATCCCCCGGCTTTCTTGATGCGGTCATCCAGCTCTTCAAGCCCGCCAACCGTGCGCGCCAGCGCGATGACATGCCAGCCATTGGCGGCTAAAACCTCGGCAACCGCCGCGCCAAATCCGCGCGACGCTCCGGTGATCAGGGCAACAGGTTCACTCATTGTGCGGCCTCCATTTCAAATCCTTTATCCACCATATCGCGCGGCGTGATCGGGTATTGGCCCGAAAAACATGCGTCGCAAAACTGGGGGCAGGCGGAGTCGCGCCCCTCAGGCTCGCCGCAAGCGCGATAAAGCCCATCCAGCGACACGAAACGCAAACTGTCCACGCCCAGATGGGCGCACATTTCGTCTTCGGTCATGTGACTGGCCAGCAGTTTGTCGCGATCCGGGGTATCTACCCCATAAAAACAAGGCCACGCAGTCGGGGGTGAGGCGATACGAAAATGCACCTCAGAGGCCCCCGCATCCAAGATCATCTCCTTGATCTTCATGCTCGTTGTGCCACGCACCACGCTGTCATCGACCAAAATCACCCGCTTGCCCCGGATCAGCGCGCGATTGACATTGAGCTTGAGGCGCACGCCCATATTGCGGATTTGCTCGCTTGGCTCAATGAAAGTCCGGCCCATATATTGGTTGCGAATAATCCCCATCGCGTAGGGAATGCCGCTTTCCTGACTAAACCCGATTGCCGCAGGTGTGCCGCTGTCGGGCACGGGACAGACCAGATCGGCGTCAACTGCCGTTTCGCGTGCCAACTCGACCCCGATTTGGCGGCGGGTCTCATAGACCGAGCGGCCACCAAGGATGCTGTCGGGGCGCGAGAAATAGACGTTCTCGAATATACAAGGCCGTGGGCTGGTCTGGTCAAACGGCATAAAGCTTTGGAGTTTTTTGCCAGTAATCACCACCATTTCGCCCGGCTTGATCTCGCGCACGAACTCCGCGCCGATGATGTCCAGCGCGCAGGTCTCAGAACTGAGAACCCAGCCATCGCCAACACGGCCAAGCATCAGCGGGCGCACACCCAGACGATCACGCACCCCGATCAGTTTCGAGCGGGTCATGGCGACGATAGAGAACGCGCCCTCTACCCGTCTGAGCGCGTCTTTCATCCGCTCGGGAATGTTGGACTGGATCGAGCGCGCCATCAGATGGATGATACATTCGCTGTCAGACGAGCTTTGAAAAATCGAGCCGCGCTCGATCAGTTCACGCCGCAAGGCCACCGCGTTGGTGATATTGCCGTTATGGGCAATCGCGCTGCCGCCCATGGCAAACTCGCCGAAAAATGGCTGAACGTCACGGATCGCGGTTTGCCCTTTGGAGCCGGATGTGGAGTAACGCACATGCCCGATCGCCAACTCGCCCGGCAAGGTGTCCATCAGCCCGGCCTTGGTGAAATTATCGCGCACATAGCCAAACCGCCGCGCCGAGTTGAATCCGGTTTCAGGCTCGTAACTAACGATGCCTCCGGCCTCTTGGCCGCGATGTTGCAGCGCATGTAGGCCCAAAGCGACAAAATTCGCCGCCTCGGCCACGCCGATTACCCCGAAAACACCGCACTCCTCGTGCAGGCGTTCGTCGTCAAACGGGTGGGCAAGAAACGGTTTGGTGGATTTGAGCATAGGCGTTGGGATCCAGTGCGGCCAAATATTGGCCCGTCTTAAGTCGCTGCGCGGCCGGAGTCACCACGCAATCATCACCATGCGGCAATTTAGGCTGGCCTTTGTAACATCCGCCCAAGCGGGCGACCGGCGCAAATATGGACATGCAGGTGCTGTACCTCTTGTACGCCATCTTCGCCCGAATTTGCCAGCAAACGATAGCCGCCCCCGCCCTCGCCGGGTTTTACCCCCAACAGGCGGCAAACTTCGCCAATCGCGCGGGTGAAGTCAACGATTTCAGCATCGCTAGCGGCGTCGGCGAAATGATCAAAACACACATATTGCCCTTTAGGGATGACCAGAACATGATCGGGTGCTTGCGGGGTTATATCGTTGAAAGCAAGGGAGTATTCCGTCTCAAGCACAGTTGAGTTGGGGATTTCGCCGCGCAAAACACGGGCAAAGATATTCTGGTCGTCATAGTCATAGCTCATGTGAGGCTCCGCTAATGTCATGCTCGTTAAACAGCCCGTCAGTTGCCACAATATCTGCCGCTACTTCGGCGGGAATATCAAGAAATGCCGACATTGGCTGGGTATTTTCGCTGTCTGAATTCTGCTCGCTGACGTGGTAGTAGTGAGGAAATCCCGCGTCGCGCAATCTGTCCGCTTCCAGATTGAACTCTTGGCGGATGGTGGGGGTGAGTTGCGCCAGCATTTGGGGCGAGCTGGTGTCGCTGGCCAGCCCGACGCGCTTGGCGTGACCGACAAGATAAGCGTCGTCAAACCCGCACTCGATATCCAGAATTCGCGTGGTGCAGCGGTCGGAATAGAAATCTTGCAACAGGTCGAGATTATTGGGGGCAAGGCAGATCACCAGCCGGTTGGTGTCGTAATAATCAAACAACATCCGCATCATGGCGCGCCGGTGCCGCGTGCGTTTCTGTTTAGAGTTCTCGATGCCGCCCAGATGGGGAAGGCTGGGGTTTTCCTCGTCAAACAGGTAAGCGACCCCATGCAGGTTGGTGGCGTGACGGATCGCCCCCAGCAGCCGCTCGGCCACGTGCCACTTCTTGCAAATCAGGATCAACAATTCGCGCTCGCGGCCAAGCGTGCTTTCGCGCTCCCAAAACCGGGGGGCAAACCGCCGCCCCTCGCGTCCCTGTTGGGTGAGGTAATGATAAAGCCGCCGCCCCTCGTTTGAGATGTTGAAATCCTGCTTGTCGCTGGCATAGAGATGGCCAAGGCGCGCCTTGAGGTCACGCGCTTCACGCGAAATTTTACGCGCGAACAGAAAATCCTGCGACAGCAGTAAATCATACTGGTCGTTGTAAAACGTGACCGGCATTCCGTAATCGGAAAACATCAAGAACGTCAGCGAGCTTGGGTCAATTTCCGCATGCGGCACCAGATGGCGCACCAGCGTTTGAAAGAATGTCTCGTCCGGTATCCATGTGGTGCGAAAAAATCGCAAAACATCCGGTCGCTCAGCCAAAAACGCCAAGATCGCCTCGATGGTTTTGCGCCGCAGGCACCACCATTGCGAGCCGACATTGATCTCCAGATCCTTGGGCGGCTTGCGCTCCAGACCCAGACGTTTTTGCACATTGAGGGCCGCATAAAACAGCGTCTTGTGTTTGCGCTCATTGATGAAATGACGATAGGAGAGCCGCTCTTCCTTCATGCCGGTCTTGATCCAGTCGCTTTGGTAATAGTCAAACGACTCGATATAATCCTTGTCGTTGGCGTCAAGAAACGTATGGGCATATGCGGCAGATTTGATCGGCATGCAATCGCCCGACACCATGTAGAAATGGCTGGCGTGCGGAAAAGCCTCGATCGCGCGACCCACCGTATTAAGCGTCGCTTGCACCAAGGTCCACTCGCCCCAGCCGCATTTGACACGATCTGCGAAAACCACCTGATCGACGCCGTCAAGCGCCGCCTTAATGGTGTTAAAATCGGCAAGCTTTGCGCGCCCATCGAAATGGATCGACACAAAATCACCCTTGGCGATAAGCCCTCGTGCCTGTGCGACAATTGCCTCGGGATCGGCATGGCACAGCAAAATATAGGCTATTTTGGCCATTTTGGCGGGTTTTCCTGTGTTAGCGCGCTCGAATATTGCTCTTGCCACTATAAAGTCAAATTTTTGCTTAAAAAACACCCTTTGTTTAAAGTTTTATGCTCAAACGAAGTTAACAGGTGAAAAACAGGCGACAAGGGGTGAATATGGGGTTTCCCGGAACATGGATGACGACAAACGAGACGCTGGTCTACCGCGTCATTCCCAAATGCGCCTGCTCGACCATCGGGCAGATCATGCATTACGTGGATCACGGGAGCTATTTTGACGGCGACATTCACGACGCAACCACCGGCCTGCATAAATGGGCGTTCACGCAAAGCCAGCCCAAGCTGAGTCGCGCCATCGTGGATTCTGACGTGTTCACTTTTACTTGCGTGCGCAATCCCTACACGCGGGTTTTGTCGGCGTTTTTTGACAAGATTTGCGGCATCCAGCGCAATGGACAACGCTATCGAGGCAAGTTGGTGCCGCTTTTGATCCAGAAATATGGGATCACGGTCGAGGGCGAGTTTGACCAAATCGCCAGCTTTCGCCGTTTCTTGCTGTTTGTGCGCGACACGATCAAATTTCGCCGCCCGATGGACCCGGATATCCACTGGTCGTCGGTCGCAGGTCATGCCTCGACCTTGTTGAACGGGGGCGGGCACTACAACATGATTATCTCGACCGAGGATTTCACGCGCGGCATGACAGAGGTTTTGGCCAACATTGAGTGTCGCCACCCCATCGACCTTGCCACCATGCCGAGGTTCAACGAATCAGAGGGTCATGGCCCAAAACGCGCCCATCCTGTCGAGGAGTTTTTCGACGATCTGTCGATGCATCTGGTCTATGAAATCTATCACCGGGATTTTGAGCTGTTCAAATATGATCCCCATGATCCGGCCAACAAGATGCCGATTGCAGAGATTGATCTGGACGAGGTTCACACCAAATTGCGCGGCTAAGTTGCAACTGACACATGGGTTCTGACCCTAGATATCCAACTCAGCCGACGCAATCATCTTGAAAAACGCGCCCCCTGACCAGATGCCAAACCAGCGCACGCCCTCGACCTCGTGATGACAGCCAAGCTCGATAAGCCGGTAAAAGCTCTTGCGATCAATCAGCGCCTCCAGATTGGCGCGCACCAGCACATAGGGCGCAGGCTCACCGCTCACCTCGTTGCGTGTCACCCGAATTGGGGTATCCGGCCCGGCAACCACAATATCGTCGACATTGGTGGTGAAGGTGATCACCTGATCGCGCCCAGCCCCGCTCACGTCGAAATCCACCGCCACAAACGGCGCGTCATCGACGGTAATGCCGACTTTTTCCACTGGCGTGACCAGAAAATAGTCATCCCCATCCTTGCGGATAACCGAGGCAAACAGCTTCACTAGCCGATGTCGTCCAATCGGTGTGCCGAGGTAAAACCACGTCCCGTCACGGGCGATTCGCATGTCGAGATCACCGCAAAACGGCGGGTTCCACAGATGCACGGGGGCTGGTCCTTTTTTGCCCGCCTTGCTCGCGGCTGCGGCAATGCTATCCGCGCTTGGCTTCACAATATTTTGTGTGTCGCTTTGATTTGCCATTTGTTCATCTTCGTCTAATTTGCCAAAGTAGGGCTAAGGGCTGCACCTCGCAGCGTTTACAAATCTAACTTAAGGCGAGATGGGGCGAATGTCATGGCAGAGAATGGCGAGAAGTTGCTGAGCGAGATTTCGGAACTGGGAGCGGCGTTAATCGTCGCCAAATCAAGCATCGCCAAACAGATCATCGGCCAAGAAGAGGTGGTTGATCTGGCGCTGATCACCCTGCTTTCTGGCGGTCACGGCCTGTTGGTCGGGGTGCCGGGGCTGGCCAAAACCCTGCTGGTGGAGACCCTCGGTCTGGTCATGGGTCTCTCCACAAATCGCGTGCAGTTCACGCCTGACTTGATGCCGGGCGATATTCTTGGCTCCGAGGTGCTGGAAACCGCTGCCGATGGCAAGCGCGCGTTTCGTTTCATTCAAGGGCCGATATTCTGCCAGCTTTTGATGGCTGACGAGATCAACCGCGCTAGCCCGCGCACCCAGTCGGCCTTGCTTCAGGCCATGCAAGAGCATGAGGTCACCATCGCTGGCCAAGAGCGTCCGCTTGACACCCCGTTTCACGTTCTCGCCACCCAAAACCCGATCGAACAAGAGGGCACCTATCCCTTGCCCGAGGCCCAGCTCGACCGCTTTTTGCTGCAAATCAACGTCGGCTATCCTGATCGCGCGACCGAGCGTGATATCCTTTTGGCCACCACTGGCACCGAGCAGGCCGCGGCAACCCCCGTTTTCACAGCCTCCGAGCTGATCGCCGCCCAACAAGTGGTTCGCCGCATGCCGGTTGGCGACGCGGTGGTGGATATGATCCTTGATCTGGTGCGCGCCGGACGCCCCGACACCGCCGACGCTCCGAGCCATGTGCGCGAGTTTGTCAGTTGGGGACCGGGGCCGCGCGCGGCTCAAGCCCTGATGTTGGCGGTACGTGCGCGCGCGCTTCTTGATGGCAGGCTCGTGCCATCGGCCGAGGACGTGGCCGCGTTGGCCCATCCGGTTTTGGCCCACCGCATGGCGCTTGGATTTGCCGCGCGCGCCCAAGGGGTCGAGCTTTCGGGCGTGATCAACGAGATGGTGCGCGATGTCTTGAAAGTCGAGGCCGCAGCTTGAGCCAACCCACGTCAATTAACGCCATAAAACTGCGGCAGCAGGCCGAGCATCAGGCCGCATTGCTGCCGCCATTATTGGTTGAGGCCCAACACCTTGCCGCCTCGGTGGTGATGGGAACCCATGGCCGCCGTCAGGCCGGGCAGGGCGAGGAGTTCTGGCAGTTTCGCAGTGCCGTTGCAGGGGATGCTTGGCGCAGTATCGACTGGCGGCGCTCGGCGCGCACCGATGCTCCGTTTATCCGCCAGCAGGAATGGCAGGCGGCTCAATCGGTTCGTTTATGGCTGGACGGCGCGCATTCCATGAGCTTCAGTGGCAATCCTGCGCAAATTCCGACCAAGGCCGCGCGGGCCAATCTGATCGGTCTGGCCATCGCCATTTTGCTGTTGCGCGCGGGCGAGCGTGTGGCGCTGATCGAGGACCATGATCCGCCGCGCTCGGGCCAAACCCAGATCGACCGCCTTATGGCCCAGCTTGGCGCGCGCGAGGTGGGTGCCCAGAGTGATGATTACGGAGTTTTACCAAATCAACAGTTCGCCAGCGGCAGTCGCGCGGTGTTTCTGTCTGATTTTCTCGGCGACTGGAACCAGCTTGAGAAGGTTCTCGCCAGCGCCGCCGACCGGCGTGTCAAAGGCGCGCTGATCCAAGTTCTTGATCCGACCGAGGAAGATTTCCCCTTTGACGGCCGCACCCGTTTTCAAAGCATGAGCGGCACGATCCGCTTTGAAACCTTGCGCGCGCGGGGCCTGAAATCGGCCTATCTCGACAAGCTCGCCGCGCGCAAACAGGCGCTGCAAACGCTTTGTCACGATACCGGCTGGCACTATCTTTGCCACCACACATCCACTCCCGCCCAACCGGCGTTGATGTGGCTTTACACCGCTCTGGCTGCGGGGCGTTAGCGAATGTTCGCACTGGCTTCACTCGGATTTCTGACCCCTGTGCTCTTGTTGGGTCTGCTGGCTTTGCCCCTGTTATGGTGGCTGCTGCGCGCCATTCCGCCCGCTGCCATCCAGCGCCGCTTTCCCGCCGTTACCCTGCTGCTTGGCCTCAAAGACCCCGAGAGCACGCCCGCCAAAACTCCGTGGTGGTTGCTCGCGCTGCGTATGTTGGCGCTGGCGGCGATGATCGTCGGGTTTGCCGGACCGATCCTCAACCCAAAAGCCGCGCGCCTTGCCACAGGCCCGTTGCTGATCCTCAGCGATGCGAGCTGGGCCAGCGCGCCTGACTGGAGCACCCGCCAAGACAAAATAGCCGAGCTTTTGAGAGAGGCCGCTCGCCGTGGTCGCCCCGCCGCCGTGGTGCTTTTGAGCGACAAACCACCCGAGGCTACGCGTCTGCCTTTACGCGATGCACGTGACTGGGGTGAGAGCGTTAAAGCCCTCGTTCCCGCCCCGTGGGAGCCGGATTATGCTGCCTTCAACGCTTGGCTCAAGCCGCTGTCCGACCAAAAATACCAAACTGTCTGGCTGTCGGATGGCCTTGCACGCAAAGGCCGCGCGGCCCTCGCCAAGGCCCTGGCTGCGCGGGGTCGCTTGACGGTTTTGCAATCAAACGCAAGCATTCTCGCGCTCGCTCCGCCCAAGTTTCAAGACGGTAAAATCAGCATCGACGCGCTACGCTCGCAACCCGGCCCGGCCCGGATCGTCACCATCAACGCCTACGGGCCGGACCCCGCCGGGATCAACCGGCGGCTCGCCACCAGCCCTGTTACCTTTGAGGAGGGGGCGACGCGCATAAGCGCGCTTTTTGACCTGCCAAGCGAGCTTCGCAACCGCATCCGCCAGTTCAAAGTCGCCAGCCAGCGGTCGGCAGGGGCGGTCGCGCTGACTGATGACGCGCTAAAACGGCGCAAGGTCGCGCTGTTTGCCGGTCAACGCCCGCGCGAGGGGCAAGAGTTGGTTACAGCTTTGCATTTTCTTAAGAAAGCGCTTGAGCCAACCGCGGATCTGATCGAGGCTCCGGTGCTTGATAGCCTGCGCGCTAGCCCCGATGTGGTGATTTTGGCTGATGTGGCCAAGATGACCAAACCCGAGGCAAGCGCACTTGAAAAATGGGTTCGCGCAGGCGGTTTACTGGTACGATTCGCCGGACCAAAACTTGCCGCCGCCAGTGCTCGCCAGCTCAACCAAGACCCGCTTTTGCCGGTGCGCTTGCGTGCAGGTGGGCGCAACGTGGGCGGAGCTATGTCGTGGGGCTCGCCCAAGCTGTTGAAGCCATTCAATAAATCATCGCCCTTTTTTGGATTGAAAATTCCCGCCGATGTCAGCGTTACCTCGCAAGTGCTCGCGCAGCCCGACCCGAGCCTCGCTGCGCGCACCATTGCCTCGCTCCAAGATGGCACCCCGCTGGTCACGCGAAAATCGCTTGGCGACGGGCAAGTGGTGCTGTTTCATGTGACCGCGAACGCTGAATGGTCGAGCCTGCCTTTGTCGGGCCTGTTCGTGCAAATGCTAGGGCGGCTGGCGGTTTCCACCCGCGCCACCGCCCCAACCGAGGCCGATTTGGCCGGTCAACTCTGGCAACCCCAACAGGTGATGGACGGGTTTGGAGCGTTGCGCGCAGCGGATAATCTGGTCGCCGTGCCGGGCGAGCGTTTGGCCAAAGGCGTCACCGCCGCCGATCTTTTGCCGGGAACTTATGGCAATGGCGCACGCCAGATCGCGGTTAATGTCATCACGCCAAAACGCGCACTTGCCCCGGCGACATGGCCACAATCGGTTGAGGTGTCGGGGATGGTTGACGACCAGCAACAACCGCTTAAGGCGCTGTTTTTGGCGGCAAGTCTGCTCCTCTTGATGTTGGATATTGTCGCCAGCCTGTGGCTCGGCGGTCGCCTGCGTGGGCCACGCGCCAACACGATTACGCCGATGTTGCTTATTGGCGGTTTCGCTCTGTTGATGGCAACACTTGCCCCGCCCCGCGCCTATGCCACCACCGATGAAGAGGGGGTGCGGGCCACGCGCGAAACCGTTCTGGCTTATGTTAAAACCGGCGATAAAACGCTCGATGCCACCTCGCGTGCCGGGCTTTTCGGCCTGTCGCAAGTGCTGGCCCAACGCACCGCGATTGAGCCGGGCGACCCGATTGCCGTTAATATAGAGACCGACGAGCTGGCGTTCTTTCCCCTCATCTACTGGCCCATTTCCGAGAGCCAGCCGCTGCCCTCTGCGACGGCCTATCGTCGCCTCAATGCCTATCTGCGCTTTGGCGGCATGATCCTTTTTGATACCCGCGACGCCAATCTTGGCGGTTTTGGCAATGGCACGCCCAACGGGCGGCGCTTGCAGCAGATCGCGAGCCAGCTCGATATTCCAGCACTGGAGCCGATCCCCGCCGACCATGTTTTAACCCGCAGCTTCTATCTGTTACAGGATTTCCCCGGCCGATATGCCCAAACCGATGTCTGGGTCGAGGCGGCACCAAAAGACGCCGTGCGCGCCGAGGGCATGCCGTTTCGCAACCTCAATGACGGGGTTTCGCCGGTGGTGATCGGCGGCAATGACTGGGCTGCAGCCTGGGCGATTCTGCCCAATGGCGACTATATGTTTCCGGTCGGGCGCGGCGGGTATGGCGGTGCGCGGCAACGCGAGCTTGCCTATCGTTTCGGGATCAATCTGGTGATGTATGTGCTGACCGGCAACTATAAATCCGATCAGGTGCATGTGCCCGCGCTGCTGGAAAGGCTGGGTCAGTAATGCTCACCGACATCGTGCTTGACCCGCTGCTTCCGCTCTGGAGCGTCGCCACATTTGCCGCGCTCAGCGGTGGGTTGCTTATATTCGCGATCTGGCGCGGGTTGGCGGGCTGGATCTTGCGCGCAGGTGCGGCGCTGGTCTTGCTGATCGCCCTTGCCAACCCCGCTTTGCGACAAGAGACCCGCACCCCGCTCGCCGACATTGTGCTGCTGGTGATTGACCAATCCTCCAGCCAAAAGATCGCCGACCGGCCTGCGCAAATCGCTCAAGCCCGCGCGAAAATAGAGGCCAAGCTCGGCGCGATCAATAATCTGAAAATCAAGACCATCGTGGTTAAAGACGCCCCCGCCGGCAGTGACGCCGGTACGCTTTTGATGACCGCCCTCAGTGACGCCACGGCAGAGGTTGCCCGCGCGCGCATCGCAGGCGCGATCCTCATCACTGATGGTCAGGTGCATGACATGGCGATGGCCCCCGATTTTCCCGCCCCGGTCCAGACCTTGCTGACGGGCAAAAAAACCGACTGGGATCGCAGGCTGAAAATCGTTAACGCGCCCGCTTTCGCCATCATGGGCGAGAGCGTCACCCTGAAACTGAAGGTCGAGGATCAGGGTCAGGTTCCGGCCAGCGTTCCCCAAACCAGCATGTTGTCGATCTCAATCGACGGGGGTACGCGGCAGATGTTCAACGTCGAGGTTGGCCAAGAGCTTTCGCTGCCGATCAAGCTTGCTCATGGTGGGCAGAACGTACTGCAATTTGAAATTCCGGCAATCAAAGGCGAGCTGACTGGCCGCAACAACGCCGCCGTGGTCACGATCAACGGCGTGCGCGACCGCCTTCGCGTGCTGTTGGTGTCGGGCGAACCTCATGCGGGCGAGCGGACTTGGCGCAATCTTTTGAAATCCGACAGCTCGGTCGACCTCGTGCATTTCACCATTTTGCGCCCGCCGGGCAAGCAAGACGGGGTGCCGGTGTCGGAGCTATCCTTGATCGCGTTTCCTACCCGCGAACTATTTTTGGACAAGATCGACCAGTTCGATCTGATCATCTTTGA
>CAYPUW010000036.1:0-12530 GCA_964413925.1 uncultured Rhodobacter sp.
ATGTTTGCGAATAATATGCGGGGCCGAGGCACCACAAAGCTGGGCCGCCAGCACATATTCCTGATTTCGCTCGGTCAAAAGATGGGTTCGCACACGTCTGGCAAGCGTGGGCCAGCCGATAAACCCAAGGATAATAGAGATGAAAAAGAACCTCGCTTCCGCACTCCATTCACTGGGAATAAACGCCGCGAGCGCCATAAACAGCGGGATCGCGGGCACGGTTCGCACAGCATCGGTAATCATCTGCAATATAGAGTCGATCCAGCCCCCGTAATAGCCGGACACCCCCCCGATAATCAGCGCCATAACGAAAGCGATAAACACACCGATTGTACCCACCGCGAGCGAGGTATTGATGGCATGAAAAGTCCGCGAGAAGATATCCTTACCCGCGCTATCGGTACCAAACAGGTGGATTTTGCCTTTGTCGACGCCAAAAAGATGGGTCTGAAAGCGCATCCCGAACAGCTTGTATTTATCGCCCTGAGGAAACAGCACTACATAGCGACGTGCGGTACGATCAACCGTGGTCACCCAGCGAAAATTAGTCTCGATTGAGCGCACGCGTGTTGACGTGTAGATGAAAGGCCGCGCCGAAAACCCGTTCTCATCCCAGAATTTGGGAATTTCTGGCGCGCCGTTTTGATAATTTTTGTCACGACCGGCAATGGTCGGATTGTAAGGTGTCAAAAACGGTGCGAACAGGCCCGACAGGATCAGGAAAATCAGCACCCAAGCCCCGACCATCGCGGCTTTTTGCTTCTTAAACCGGGTCCAGATCAACTGACCTTGCGATGCGGTGAAATAGGCCTCCTTCAGCTTTTGGTCTACATTGGCATCTACATTTGTCGTATCTGTCATGTGATCATCCCAAAATACTGCGTCTGACGCGCGGATCGGTTAGTGCCAGCAGAATATCCGTTAGGAAATTTAACGCAACGATACTGGCTGTCAGCAAGAAGATAATCGCCCCCGCAAGCTGCTGATCGTTAGAGCGCGCCAGCGACTCAATCAGCAACGAGCCGGCCTCCGTCAGCGTCAAAATTAGTGCGATAATCGGCAACTCGTTGAAGATACGATTCAAATCAAAGCCAAGCGAGTTGATAATCGGGCCAAGTGCGTGCCTTGCCGGATATCGCCACAACAGCCTTCGCCCCGAAACCCCGCGCGCAGCTGCGGCGGTGACATAAAGCTTGCCGATTTCGTCTGACATCAGCGCACGCACGGTTTGAATGGCAAACGCGGTCGCCGACCAGCCAAGGATAAACACCGGCAGCCACGCTCGCGATAAAAAGTCGATCACTCGATCATAAGACCAAGCCGCGTCTCGAAACTCCTTTGAAAATAGTCCCGTTAAACTGTCGCCAAATACCACGGTTGAAAACAGCATGATCATCAGCGCGAGCAAGAAATTCGGCAGCGCCAGCCCCATATAGCTGACCAAACGCAACGAGTTGTTCAGGTACGGATTTTTGGAGGTTGCGGAAATAATCCCCACCGGAATGGCGATTAGATATGCAAAGGCCAGCGCGGTCAGGCTGATCCCCAGCGATATATAGAATTTCTCTCCTAACAGGCGGCTGATGTTCAGACGCAGGATACAGCTTTCACCAAAATCGCCCTGAAATGCGTTGGTAATCCAGGTCACCCAGCGAACCATAAACGGTTTATCCAAACCGAGGCGCACGCGCTCGGCGTCAATATCGGCTATCGAGATCACACTGCCTTGGGTGTTCTTAAAGGCAAGATAACGCTCGGCACAATCACCGGGCACCATCTCCATCAGTGAAAAAACGATGAACGATACGATTACGAGCGTTACCACCGCCAACGAGGCGCGGATTGCAACGAAACGGGCAAAGAGAAGCATTTGGTTATTCCTGTTTGCCGGGCGCTCAGGTCAGAAAAGTCTAAGAAGGCGTCAGGTCATTTTGTAGTTGATGGCGGGCCGGAAAAACCAGCCCGCCACAGTCTTTATGATCGTATCAGACGACCCTTAGTTACTGAAATACCACTGCGAAGGGCGATACGGATATGTACGATAGTACTCGTAAGACGCCGTTTTGAACGCGTGGAAGTTCTTCAGCTCGTTGCGATGATAGATCGGCGACGGAGCCTGAACTGTGCCGATGAACAGCAGGTTGCCGGTCATCAACTCAACCAGTTTTTCACCCAACTTATTGGCTTTATCCGAGCCGGAACTAGCCGACTGGAATGCGTCAATTGTGTCGCTGAGTTCATAAACCCACTTCGGAGGTTTCACACCAGAAGCACCTTTGCTGTCGATATATTCAGCCCACAACATACCTGTGCGGTGTGCGAAATAGTTCTCGAACGGAGCTTTGAACAGCTCGTTTGTGCTTTGAATGATCGCCAAAGGCTGACCTTTTTCCCACATGCCCACGTCGAGCTTGTTGGAGGATTGAGCCGAACGATACTCGTCAGGAGTGATTTCCTTAACAGTGGTCTGGATGCCCACGTCCTGCCAGTATTGACCAACAAGTTCAACAACTTGACCGGGAATACCTTGGGTCGAGAACTGCATGTTCAGAACCAGTTTGTCACCATTTGGAAGCTCACGGAAACCATCACCATTGGTATCTTTCATGCCGATTTGATCAAGCAAGGCATTTGCAGCAGCCGGATCGTACTTGGTGGCGTAGCTGGTCCATTTCTTGTCGATAAAGTTCGGGGTGGGCGAGAAACCGATATACTGTTTCGGCACACCAAGACCAAAGAACACCACTTTGTTCATCTCGTCACGATTGATCGCGATCGACATGGCTTTGCGGAATCTCAGGTCACTGAAGACTTTACGCTTTTCAAGGTCTTGATCGGTCACGTTGAACGAGAAAGTCGGCATGGAAATCGTCGGCTTCAGATCAACTGTGTAGTTGCCTTTTTTAGCGTTATCCAACAACAGAGGCGTGGCTGGCAGACCAAGGGACTGAGCTTTATAGTCAACTTCGGCATTGACCAGCTTCAGAAGACGAACTTCGTTTTCGTTGGCATAGGTCTCGTCCATCTCGTTGATGTAAGGCAGCTGTTGGCCAGTTGTATCAACTTGGAAGAAATACGGGTTGGCCACAAAATGGCGTCCCTCGGTGGTTTCTTTCACGTCGAAATGTGATTCCAGCGTCGGAACCGCATCTTTGGGCAGTTTGCCAACCTTGTCGGGGCTGTTGAGCATAGGCGTGCCCGTGTCAGTCCAGTCAGACGAGCCATAATAGGCTTTGATAACCGCATAGCCGTTTTCAAAACCGGCAGCTTTGGCCAGCTTGTCAGCGTCAGGGTTAATGGCGGGGTGATATTTGCCAAGGAAATGCTTGGGCTGGAAAGCCTGCGCATAGCCGGTAGCAAATGCAGCCAGAAGGCCGGGCTTGGGTGCAGGCAGGTTAAAGATAACTGTCTGCGGATCAGGTGTATCAACCGTCATACGCTTGCCAGCAACAAGGGCATAGTCCTTGGGTTTGGCAAACACATTCGGGTCCATCATCAGGTTGTCATACCAGAATTTGACGTCAGCCGACGTAAAGGGCGCGCCGTCGGACCATTTATGGCCTTTGCGCAGCTTCAGGGTCAGCTTGGTGAAGTCAGCGTTCCAGCTAAAGGATTTGGCAACGTTTGGAACGATTGTCTGCAAGTCATCCGAATAGCGAACGAGGTTAACGTGACGGATGGACAGAAAATCCGATGTACCAGCTTCTGGCGCATTGGAGATCGCGTTGAACGTGCCACCATACTGACCAATAGAGTCATAAGGGGCGACAACCAACGGCTCGGACGGCAGACGCTCTGCAACCGGCGGCAGTGCCGGATTGCCGCGAATTTGAGCGTTCAGCTCTTTCATGGCCGGGTTGCCGGTGAATTCCAAAGTACAATTGGCAGCCTTCTGGAATTCCGACAATTCGTATTGCTCTGGGTAGGCCCCCGCGGCAACACCCTGGGGATTGGCGACGGTTACTGCGGGACAACTGGCGGCGAACGCCGTTCCCGACAGCGCCATCAGCGCGACCCCGGATAATAAAAGTTTCTTCATTGGTGATCCTCTCTGTTGTTAATCATACGCAGGAGCAAAACGCTGCCTATCCGGCACTGCAATAACCGCCACAAATGACAGTTATGTAACAGATTTGCTATTTCCGGTATTTTTTCGGTGCTTTTTTGCTGTTGGTTCAAAAAATTCCGACTTTATTGGCAGCTTTTACGTCTCCTCCCCCGCGAAAACTATCTCCGCCAAATATGATTCTGTCAAACAAACAGAGCAACATTCGACTGAAGAAATTTGCCCACACACAAGCAGGCTGTCAACATTGTTACAGAACATTCGCAACTTTGCTATCAAAACTTCGCAAACCACGATCAAATAAAAGAAATGTGTTGACGAAAAAGGGGCAGCTCGCCTGAGCTACCCCCAAAATAGATCGTTTTTGTCGCTACTTGGCGCTATGGTTGATTAGGGTTTGTCACCAGCCGCCAGCCGCGCGTTGATATCCTCAACCACCTCAGGCAGATCAACCAGCGAGTCGATCACATAATGCGCGCCGGACTGCACCAGAATATCGCGGGTCTTGTCCATGCGATATTGCATCTCAGCCGCACTCAGCGTGGCCTCTTCGTCCAGCGAGTTAATGTTCATATAGTTGGAATAGCGCACCAGCCCAACACCCCAGCAACCGGCGTTCTGCGCCTCGCCAATACCAGAGACCGTATCGTCGCATTTCACCACCGAGCGGATGTCGGTAATATTCATCAGATCGAGGTTTTTATAAACCATATGCGGATCAGGCCGCGCGCCATTAATCACCTCGTCACCAGCCACCGTCGCGTCAGGGGTAAAGCCCTGCTTGATGCTGTCCTCCAGCAAAATATCCACCATCGAGCGCACAAATCCGGTCGAGGCACCGATCTTGATGCCTTGGGCCTGAAAATCCACCAGCACGTCTTTGACCCCCGGCAAAATCGTCGTGTATTTGCGCAAGCAATCCAGTTGCAGCGGCACGAAATCCACAAACATCGCGTCCACATCGGCCTGAGTTGGGGCGCTGCCCTTAACGGCCTCCCAGCGCGCGGCGATCACCGGATCTTGTGTCAGCATTTTGATGTGCAGATCCTTGCGCAGCCCCATCGGACCCCGCGCCTCCTCCATCGAAATCGTAACACCTTGGTTCTTGAACACCTCGACAAACACCACGGCGGGCGCGATGACGTAAGCGTCGGCAATGGTGCCGCTCCAATCCAGAACCAGCGCTTTGACACCGCCGGTATAGTTGCGCGTGAAGCTATAGTTTTCAAACTTGCTCATGTGGTTTTTCCTTTGGTTATCTAGAGTTAGAAGAAGAATTGAGTTCTCTTACGCGCTTAGCCGAGCGCGTTCAGTCATGGCCATATCAGGCGGACAGGCGTCATTCACCCCCATCGCCGCCAGCGCTTTGGCTGCTGCCGCAACCACCTTTTGCATCACATATTCGTCGATCTGACCGATACAGCCAAGGCGAAAACTGTCCACCACCGTCAGCTTGCCGGGATAAATAATAAAGCCCTGATCTTTCATCAGATCGTAAAACCGCTGGAACGAAAATTTGGGATCGGCGGGGCAGAAAAACGTCACAATGATTGGCGACAGCCAACGATCTTTGAGCAAAGTCTCAAACCCAAGCGCGCGCATCCCCTCAACCAGAACATCGCGGTTACGACTGTAACGAGCGCCCCGCGCCGCCACCCCGCCCTCGTTTTGATGAGCCTCAAGAGCCGCCAAAAACGCGGCAACCACATGGGTCGGCGGGGTAAATCGCCACTGGCCGGTCTTGTTCATAGTCGCCCATTGGGCATGAAGATCAAGGCTGAGCGAGTGGCTTCGCCCCTTGCTTTTCGCCAGTAAGTCCTTGCGCGCAATCACAAAACCAAAACCCGGCACACCTTCGATACATTTGTTGGCAGACGACACCAACGCCTCGTAACGCAGGTCATTCACCGTCAACGAGATCGCACCAAACGCGCTCATACTATCAATAAACAGACGGCATCCAGCGGCATAAACCACTTGCGAAATCTCGGCAATCGGGTTGAGGATGCCCGAGGATGTCTCGCAATGGACCACCACAACATCGGTAATCGCGGGGTCATTTGCCAGCGCTTGGGCAACCTCATCCGCGCGCGGCGGCATATAATCGCCCTTATCAATCACCACATAATCGCGCCCCAAATAGGCCAGCGTTTGCGCCGTTCGTTGCCCGTAAGCCCCGTTGCTCAGCACCAAAACCTTGCCGTCACGCGGGATAAACGTGCCGAGCATCGCCTCGACCACATAAGTTCCACTACCCTGAAGCGGCACACAATCGTAATCCCCCTCATGGTCGTCAATCATCGCCAGCAACCCGTCACGAAGTCGCGCGGTCATCAAGCGAAACTCGCCATCCCAAGAGCCCCAATCGCGCAGCATTTCCTGCTTGACCGCAAACGACGTCGTCAACGGGCCGGGGGTTAAAAGATACGGTTCGCCAAGCTTGGGCGCGGGGATCTGAGTGGGGGTTTGCGACATGATCTTGCCCTGAATTTACGCAGTTTTCGCCGCCAGATAGCATCTCGGTTTACCATTTGTAAAATCGTTATTTAGTATCACTTGATAAGTTTTGCTGATATATACTCATCAATCAAATTAAGAGGTTCTTAATGAAATTTGTCCAACTTCGTGCGTTTCACCATGTGGCGTTGAACGGCGGGTTTTCCCGCGCGGCAGAGGCGCTTGGCCTGACCCAACCTGCCATATCCGATCAGGTGCTAAAGCTGGAGCAAGAATATGATGTGCTGCTGTTTCGCCGACACAAAAAACAGGTCAGCCTAACCCGCGAGGGCGCGCAGCTATTGGAAATCACCCGCCCATTGTTCGAGGCCCAGACCCGCGCGCGCGAATTCCTGTCCGAAACCCGCGCGCTCACCACCGGCAATCTGCGTATTATCGCTGATTCGGCCTATCATGTGACCGGGGTTCTGAACGGTTTTCGCCATCTTTACCCCGGTGTGAAAATCACCCTGAGTGCGGGAAACTCCAACGAAGTCGAGGCTGCTCTCATTGCCTATAAGGCCGATATCGGCGTGATCGGCAATCTGCCGGATGCGCGTTTTTTGGACAGCGTGCCGCTTGGCTCGACCCCGATCATCGCCTTCGCGGCCAGCTCCTATTTCGCCGGATCACCGGTTCCTAGATCGCTCGCCTCGCTGGCCGCTCATCCGCTGGTTTTGCGCGAGCACGGCTCTAAAACCCGCCAGAAACTGGACGAGGCGGCGGCGCGCCAAAACCTCACCCTGACACCGGCGATAGAGGCCGAGGGCCGCGAGGCCGTGCGCGAGATCGTCGCCGCAGGCGCGGGCATCGGCTTTGTGTCGGATGCGGAATATGGTCAGGATCAACGGCTGGTAAAAATCCCCATTTCGGGCGAGATCATCCCGATGGAAGAGACGGTTATTTGCCTCAAACAGCGCCGCAACGTGCGCATGATTCGCGCGTTCATGGCCCAAGCAAGAGAAGTTGCGCGCAAAATTCCCGCCTGAGCAGGAACACAGACAATCCACTAGCCGCCAATCTCGCCCGCCGGAACCTCGACCGTATTCAGTGCATCGGCAAGTTTTGTGGTGGCCGAACCGGGCCTCAGAGGCTTTGGCTGGCTGTCGGATGGCGACCATCCGGTCAAATAAATCACCTCGAAAGTGGCGCTGACGCGGTTGTCAGGTGCTGCAAAATTCTGCCGGTAAATCTCGCCCGCCCGTTCAAACAAACGGCGGGAGGTAAAATTCCGGTCGCGCGCCGACATCACGTTAACCTCGCCCATCGCCCGCAAATCATGCATCAAGGCTGGCAGATCCCGATAAGTCACGCTCAAACTATCGCTGTCAGCCACCGGCAGCGCCAGATCGGCGCGCATCAACAGACCGCCAATTTCGCGCAACTCGGCCATCGGGGCAACACGGGGACGCAACCCTCCGGCAAGCTGGCTTTCGGCCTCGGCCAATGCGGCGCGCAGCTCAAACAAGCTCTGCCCGCCAAAGGTCGCCGCCAGAAACAAACCATCAGGTATCAGCGCACGACGACACTGGATCATCTGCCCGAGAGGGTCGTTTGAACAATGCAGCGACAGCGCGTGTATGATCAGATCGTGGCAGTTTGGCTGCAACGCCAGCACCTCGGCCTCGGCGATAATCTTGGCGTCAGGCAGGTATTTTTGCCAGATTTCGGGAAAAGCGCTGACAATTGCCGGGTTTGTAAACGTTCTGTTAACCTCGTTCAGTCTTTCTGAGATTTGTTCGGCCACAAGCTCATGCAAAAACAACGCGGGCTTTTGCATGTGCCGCGCCCGCGCACGGCTTTTGGCAAGGGCGGAGATGTCAAACAGATCGGTGCTCATGGTAGTTTTCTCTCCTGACGCGCCTTGCATTTATGGCCCGTAATTATGGCCCGCATTTAAGGAGTATCCGATGGATTTGCAATCGGCGATCCGGTTTCTTTATCCGCCGCAATGCCTGTCTTGTGGGGCGGAAACCATGGCGGAATTCGCGCTTTGCGGACCCTGCTGGCGCGATCTTGCGATCATCGACGGGCTGGTTTGCGATGGCTGTGGCTCCCCGTTGCCGGGCGACGGTGGCGAGCGCGACGCTCTCTGCGACACCTGCCTTGAGAGTCCGAACCCGTGGGGAAAAGGCCGCGCCGCGCTGGTTTACGAGGGTACAGCGCGCCGGCTGATATTATATCTGAAACACGGCGATCGACAGGATTTAGTGGCTCCGATGGCGGCTTGGATGGCAGCGCGGGCGCGGGGTCTGATTGGCCGCGACACGCTGGTCGCTCCAGTTCCACTGCATTGGCGACGGATGTTTAGCAGGCGGTTCAATCAGGCGGCCTTACTGGCTGAAAACGTGGCGAAAATCCACCACCTGCCCTATTGCCCCGATCTTTTGCACCGCGAGCGCGCAACCCAAATGCAGGAGCATATGAGCGCCGAACAACGCCGCGAAAACCAGCGCCGCGCTTTCGTCATTCCCGCCAAACGCCGTGCGATGATCGAGGGGCGCGATGTGTTGCTGATCGACGACGTAATGACCTCGGGGGCCACGCTTTCAGCTTGCGCAGAGGCCTGCCTCACGTTTAATGCCAAAACGGTGAACGTGCTGGTACTAGCGCGCGTTGTCAGGGATACCTAAATCCGATAGATCAGCATCAACCGACAAAGGCGAGACGATGAAACAGGTTGAAATATATACGACAAAATTTTGTGGATTCTGCACAGCGGCAAAACGCCTGCTGGCGAAAAAGCATGTGAGTTACAGCGAGATCGACGTGAGCATGCAGCCAAGAAAGCGCGCCGAGATGATGGCCCGCGCTAATGGTGGCCGTTCGGTTCCGCAGATTTTTATCGGCGGGCGACATATCGGCGGTTGCGACGAGCTTTACGAGCTTGAACGATCCGGTCGCCTCAACGACCTGCTGGCCGCCTGATTGCCGGTGCGGGTCGCACTTGTTCAACTCTGTAGTAGCGATCAACCGTCTGATAATCTGGTTACGACCGAAGAGTTTATTCGTGCTGCTGCGACCTCGGGTGCCACGTTTATTCTGACGCCCGAAGTGAGCAATATCATCTCGAAAAGCCGCGCTCATCAAGGGCGGGTTTTATGTAGCGAAAGCGATGACAAAACACTTGCGAGGCTGCGCGAAGTGGCGGCAGAGCTTGAGATTTGGCTGCTGATCGGCTCGCTCGCGGTGCTGAGCAACGACCCCGATGGCCGATTCGCCAACCGCTCGTTTTTGATCGCCCCTGACGGTGGGATTGCCGCGCGCTATGACAAAATCCACATGTTCGACGTGGAGATTTCACCGACGGAAACCTGGCGCGAGTCAGAGGGGTATCGGCCCGGATCGGCACTCGTTATGGCAAAAACCACGCTGGCAAACATCGGGTTAACCATTTGTTATGATCTGAGGTTCCCTCATCTTTACAGGGCTTTAGCCAAAGCCGGTGCCAAAATCATTACCGTTCCCGCCGCCTTCTCGCCCATCACTGGCGCGGCACATTGGCATGTGTTGTTGCGCGCCCGCGCCATTGAAACCGGCTGTTTCATTTTGGCCCCTGCACAATGCGGCACGCATGATATAGAAGTTGGAAAACCGCGATCAACCTATGGTCACTCGCTGGCCATCAGCCCTTGGGGCGAGGTTTTGGCCGATGGCGGAACCGAACCCGGTGTGACGCTGGTTGACCTTGATCTGGCCGAGGTTGCGAGTGCTAGAAAACGCATACCTTCGCTCGACCATGATCGGGCATTTGAAAGAGAGAAATGAGTACACGAAACGACCCGCTGGCCATAGCCCTGTTCAGTGAAATCGCCATGGTCGATCAACTGGCGCGCAGCCGCCTGACCCGCGCTTTGCCCAAGGGCATGGAAGTGTCGCATTTCTCGGTTCTCAACCATCTTTCACATTTGGGGGCCGAGAAAACGCCGGCCCAGTTGGCGCGGCTGTTTCATGTGACCAAAGGCGCGATGACCAACACGCTGGGCAAGCTCGAAAGCGCTGGCTTCATTCACACGCGCCCCGATTGGGACGACGCGCGGCGCAAATTTGTCGCCATTAGCCCGGCAGGAGTTGCCGCGCGTGAAGATGCCGTTCGTGCGATTGCGCCGATTTTTGAAGACATCGTTAACCGTCTGGGCAGCGATAATATTCGCAGCGTTCTGCCGGTTTTGCGCGAGTTGCGTGCAGAGCTTGAGGTGGATTAACCGCCCTTTTTTTGGATATTTTTACCAACTGGAAACAAGGCGGAGCTTATTTCACGCTGGCTGTGACATAATTGACGCTAAGGTCGCGGTCCGAGATCGACCAGCTCCAGAGCAGCGGATTAAACACGAATCCTTTGCGATCAACCGGCTTTAATCCGGCGCTCTCGATCAGGTCAAACAACTCGTCCGGCGTGATGAATTTATCCCACTCATGCGTACCTTTTGGCAGCCAGCGCATCACATGCTCGGCACCGATGATGGCCATGAGATAGCTTTTGGGGTTACGATTGATGGTCGAACATAACATCAGCCCGCCGGATTTCAGCAATGTGTTACAGGCGGCCATATAGGCGCTGGGGTCAGAGACATGCTCGACCACTTCCATGTTAAGGATCACGTCAAACTGTTCGCCCGCTTGCGCCAGATTTTCCGCCGTGGTGTGGCGATAATCTATGGTCAGGCCGGATTGTTCGGCGTGGATTTGCGCCACCGGAATATTGCCTTCAGCCGCATCCGCCCCAACGACACTCGCGCCAAGCCGGGCCATCGGCTCGCTCAACAGCCCACCCCCGCAACCGATATCGAGCAGGCGCAATCCTTTCAGTGGGGCTGGCTGGCTAAGATCACGACCAAACTCGCTGGCGATCTGCTCGGTGATATAGTCAAGCCGACAGGGGTTCATCATGTGCAGGGGCTTGAACTTACCGCTCACGTCCCACCACTCGGCGGCCATGGCCTCGAACTTGGCGACCTCAAGGGGGTCAACAGTGTTGGCAGATTGCATTGCGCTCTCCATTTCAACCTGCCATCAATGGGCAATAACAGGAATATCAACGGTCTTATAGAACGCCAATGCACAAGTCTGCGAGCCAAAAATCCGCCTCCGAGCTGCTTTATCCGTCGATCAGCCCGTTTGACCAGCGACTGATCGAGGTTTCCGGCGGTCACCGGATTTATATGGAGCAATGCGGCAAGCCGACCGGCATCCCGGTTGTGGTCCTGCATGGCGGTCCCGGCGGGGGGTGCAGCCCGGCGATGCGGCGGTTTTTTGACCCGGCGATTTACCGCGTGATCCTGTTTGACCAGCGCGGCTGTGGACGATCAAAGCCCCATGCCAGCGTGACCGAAAACACCACATGGGATCTGGTTAACGATATCGAGCGTATTCGCACCGATCTTGGCATTGAGCGTTGGATGGTTTTTGGCGGCTCATGGGGGGCGACCCTGTCGCTGGTTTACGCCCAAGCCCACCCCGTACGCGTGAGGCAAATCATCCTGCGCGGCGTGTTTTTGGCCACCAAGGTCGAGCTTGACTGGTTTTATGGCGGCGGAGCGGGGCAGTTTTGGCCCGATGAATGGGCCGCTTTTCGCGATATGGTGCCGCCTCACGAACAAGGCGGTCTGATCGCCGCCTATCATCGCCGCCTGTTTGGGGATGATATCGCCGAGCAAACCCGGTTTGCCCGCGCATGGTCCGGTTGGGAAAGCGCGCTTGCAGTGCTGCAGCCCGCGCCACATCGCGGGGCCGCGCCCGGTGATTACGCGCGTGCGTTTGCGCGGCTGGAGAACCACTATTTCAGCAACAGCGCGTTTTTGGACGCAGAGAGCGCGATCCTTGCCAACATGGATAAGCTCGCAGATGTTCCCGGCGAAATCGTGCAAGGACGCTATGACATGATTTGCCCTCCGGCGCGCGCGCATGCGTTGGCCAAGCTCTGGCCCAAAGCGCGGCTTCAGATGATCGCGACCGCAGGCCACGCCTT
>CAYPUW010000037.1:0-12043 GCA_964413925.1 uncultured Rhodobacter sp.
TGAAAAACTCGAGCAATCCTTTGACGCGATTTTTTGGGCGCTGGGCGCTCAAAACGGGCGGCCTCTGCCGGTTGAGGGTTGGGAAGGCACCGAAAACTGCATCAACGGGATCGAGTTTCTGGACGCGTTCAACAAGGGCTATGTTCTTGGCACGGCCAACCGCGTCGTGGTGGTTGGCGGCGGTGACACCTCGATTGACGTGGCCTCTGTTGCCCGTCGTCTTGGCCATATCACCCATGTTGCCAGCACCGACCACCCTGATGGCACGTTGATTGATTTTACCGCACAAGACGTGGCCGGCAGCTTGGTGCGCGAAGGGATGCAAGCCACCCTGACCTCGCTGTTCCCAATCGAGCAAATGACTGCCGCCGAGCATGAGCGCGAGGATGCCAAGCGCGAAGGTGTCGACATCAAAGGCGGCGTGATGCCGCTTGAGGTGATCAAAGACGCCAAGGGTCGTGCGATTGCGCTGAAGATGTGCGAATGCGACATGAAGGGCAACGCGCCGGTTCCCCGTGAGGGCACCGAGTTTACCATTGAATGCGACATCATCATCTCCGCCATCGGCCAGTCCGGCGACATGACCGGAGTGGAGGTAATGGATAACGGTCGCGGTTTCATCGACACCGAGGCCGGTTATAAGGTCAAAGGCCGCGACAAGCATTTCGCCGGTGGCGACATCATCAAGCCGCATCTTTTGACTACCGCCATCGGTCAGGGCCGCATTGCCGCCGAAACCATCACCGATTATCTTGATGACGGCGACATCGACAAACGCCCACGGGTTGACGTGCATCATTTCAACCTGATGGCCGAATTGCACCAACGCGGCAAAGACCCCGAAGCTTATGACCACATGCAAACCCGTGGCACCAACGAGGCAGCCTTCGCCGTGCATAATTACGAGGACCGCTCTGCCACCCAGATCATCCGGCATACCGAGTTGTTCAAAGGCCATTTCGACCTGATCCCACGCGGTCGCCGCGACGAGGTTCACATCGAAGGCGACGCAGTTCTTGGCAACTTTGAAGAGCGCATCATTGCGTATTCAGAAGAGCAGGCCAAGAAAGAGGGCGAGCGCTGTCTCTCTTGCGGTATGTGTTTTGAATGCGACAATTGCGTGATTTACTGCCCGCAGGACGCGGTGTTCAGGGTCAAGAAATCGGATCGCACCGTCGGGCGCTATGTGGATACGGACTATACCAAATGCATCGGCTGCCACATCTGTGCCGATGTCTGCCCGACCGGCTATATCAAGATGGGTCTTGGGGAATAGTGATGAAAGCGTTTCTGACGGCATTGATGCTATTTGCGACCCTTGTATGGGCACCAGCGGTCCTGTCTCCGGCGATGAGCCAGAGCTTGGGGCCGGTGGTGCCTAAGGCAACTGGAAACCCCCACCCCGAGGGGAACCTGTATTGGCGGATCAACCACGCGAAATTGCTGCTGCATGATCGCAACTTGACCGTCCGCCTCGGCGACCGCACCATCGGTGCCAGCCTCAAGGCCTGCGTGGCCTGCCATACCAGTACCGACAAAAACGGCCAGCCAATCCCCATCAATGCCGACAAACAGTTTTGCAGCGTATGTCATGAATATGTATCGGCGAAAATTGATTGTTTTCAGTGTCATGCAACTGTCCCCGACAAAAAGACCGAGGCGTTTTTGACACCCAAAACATCTGATCCAAACGCGCTGGCGGCCTATCTGAAGGAGGCGTCTCAATGAGTTGTTCTTTGAAAGGTGGCTTGGAACTTCCGGCCCTGAAATTCAACAAAAAACCCTCTGAGATGGGTCGGCGTGAATTCATGCGCAGTGGCGCGGCACTGGCGACAATCACGCTCGCACCGGGGGTTACATTGATGGCGTTCGGCGGCAAGGCCGAGGCCAATGCCAACCCGGCAACACGCTGGGGATTGTTGGTTGACACCAACAAATGCACCCCCGATTGCGACGCCTGCGTCACCGCATGTTCAGTTGAGAACGGCTGGAAAGACACCGGCCATCCCGAGACCGACGCGCAATGGATTCGCAAGGTCGATCTGGTCGATCTGGCTACGGGCCGCGAGACCTCCCTGCCGGTGATGTGCCAGCATTGCGAGAATCCGCCTTGTGTGGATGTTTGCCCCACAGGGGCCTCGTTCAAGCGCGACGACGGGATTGTGCTGGTCGATAAACACATCTGTATCGGCTGTCGCTATTGCATGATGGCCTGCCCCTATAAGGCGCGCTCATTCGTTCATGAACCATTAACGGATCAAAAATCCTACGCCCCGCGCGGCAAGGGAACCGTGGAAAGCTGCACGCTTTGTGTCCACCGCGTTGATAGCGGTCGCATACCCGCTTGCGTGGAGGCCTGCGACGCGATCGGACATAGGGCGCTAATTTTTGGCGATATGAACGACCCCGAAAGCGACATTGCCAAGGCTCTGCTTGACTATCCATCCCTCGCATTGCGCGATGATCTGGGGCTAAACCCCGGCGTGCGCTATACTTCACTCTAACAAAGGCCGGATCATGCAACGCACGATTTACCGAGAGATCAAGCTCACCCCGCAGATCATCCAGTTGGCGGTCTTGCTTGTGGGGTTTATTTTGGCAGCGGCGGGCGCGGTGCTTTATATCGAGGAATACGGCCATATCGTCACCGGCATGACCAACCAGATCGTTTGGGGTCTGCCGCATGTGTTTGCGATTTTTTTGATTGTTGCCGCCTCGGGCGCGCTCAATGTTGCCTCCATTGCTTCGGTTTTCGGCAAAACGCCTTATAAGCCGCTGGCGCGTTTGTCCGGTCTGTTGGCGCTGGCGCTCTTGGCCGGAGGGCTGGCCGTTCTGGTGCTTGATCTTGGTCGCCCGGATCGGCTGATCGTCGCCATGACCAAATATAATTTCGTCTCGATTTTCGCGTGGAACATCTATCTCTACACCGGATTTTTCGTTGTAGTCGGCATCTATCTTTATGTGCAGATGGCGCGGGGGGTATCCCCTTCGACGGTTAAAATAGTCGGCACAGCCGCGTTTTTGTGGCGACTGGCGCTGACCACCGGCACCGGCTCGATTTTCGGCTGGCTGGTGGCGCGCGACGCTTATAACTCGGCGATCATGGCCCCGTTGTTTATCGTCATGTCGTTCGCGTTCGGCTTGGCCGTGTTCATTCTGGTGGTCAAATCGATTTGCGGCTTGACCGGACGCGCCTTCGGAGCGCGGCTTTTGCACCGTCTCGGACGCCTTCTCGGCATCTTCGTCGCCGGAGTGTTGTTCTTCGTCGCCGTCCAACACCTGACCAACCTCTATTCCGCACAACGCATTGGCGTTGAACGCTTCATCCTGCTTTCCGGCGGAATTTACACACAACTCTTCTGGTTCGGGCAAGTGCTTATCGGCGGAATTATCCCGCTGGTGCTGGTCTATCACCCAACAGGCGGCGCAAAACCTGCCTCGATCCTGACCGCGTCGGCCCTCGTGATCCTCGGCGGGTTCGCCCAGCTTTACGTCCTGATCGTCGGCGGGCAGGCCTATCCCTTGGATATTTTTCCCGGATTTGCGGCTTCCAGCAGCTTTTTTGACGGCCAGATCAACACCTATACCCCCAGCTTGCCAGAGATTTTGCTCGGGCTGGGTGGCGTGGCGCTGGCGCTGGCGCTTACCGGATTTGGTATGAAAGTCCTGCGCATCCTCCCGACCAGTTTGTCGGATGTTAACGTTGACCCGCATCACAATTCCGGCAAGGGTGCCTGAACTGATCGACCTATTATTGGTGCCATAATGCAAGAAAACCATCCCTTCGCTCGTTTTGTGGCCATCCTTGGTCGCGGTAAAACCAAACAGCGCCACCTGACGCTGGAGGAATCGCGCGACGCCATGTCGATGATCCTTCGCGGCGAAGCGTTGCCCGAGCAAATTGGTGCGTTTCTGATGCTGTTGCGCCTAAAAGAAGAGGCTCCCGAGGAAATCGCCGGATTCACCTTTGGCACCCGCGCTTTGTTTGATCTGCCCAAGGTGATGCCAACGGTCGATCTCGACTGGTCATCCTACGCCGGCAAACGCATCCAACTGCCGTGGTTTTTGCTGTCGGCTCTCGCGCTGGCGGGGACCGGCGTTAAGGTTTTCATGCACGGAACCGACGGCCACACGCCGGGGAGGGTCTATACCCAAGCCACGCTGGAGGCGCTTGGCTTTCCGATTGCGCGTACCTTGACCGAGGCCTCCGCCCATATTGAGGCCCGAAATTTCGCCTTTGCGCCCTTGCAAGTTCTCAGCCCGAAATTGCGCGATCTGATTGATTTGCGCCCGATTTTTGGTCTGCGCTCGCCGGTACACTCGTTCTCGCGCATGCTCAATCCGTTTGGCGCGCGCGTGATGATGCAAGGGATTTTCCATCGCGGTTTCATGGACATCCACGCCGGAGCAGCGCGCCTTCTCAACCAGCCCCACATGGCGGTTTTTCGCGGCGAAGGCGGCGAGATTGAGCGTCGTCCCAACAAGCCAACGCTGGTTTGGACCACCGAAAACAACCATGAGCCGCTCTCTGAGACCTGGCCCGCAATCCTGCCCGACCCCCATCAATCCCCCGACACAGAGATGGATATCTCCAGCATTGCAAGCGTCTGGCGCGGCGAGTTGAGCGATGATTACGCCACCGCCTCGATCACCGGAACATTAGCTATTGCCCTTAAAACTATGGGCAAAGCGACGAGCATAGAGCAGGCCGAAACGTTGGCCTGCGATATTTGGGAGGCGCGAGACAAGAGCGCCTTACCCCTGAAAATCTGATCCGATGCCGCGTTTTTTAATCGCAGCGGCGCATAAATCTTCGGGTAAAACCGTGATCACAACCGGCCTTGCCGCCGCTTTTGCCGCGCGCGGAACCAAGGTTCAGACCTTCAAAAAAGGCCCCGATTACATTGATCCCATGTGGCTGTCAGCCGCCAGCGGTCGACCTTGTTACAACCTTGATTTCAACACCATGAGCGGTGATGAGCTTGGCCAATTATTTACCTCTCGCCACCGCGACAATAGCGATTTGTCGCTGATCGAGGCCAATAAAGGTCTTTACGACGGGCTTGATCTTCATGGTGCCGACAGCAACGCCGAATTGGCCAAAATTCTCGGCGCGCCGGTGGTGCTGGTGGTTGACACGTCAGGCATGACACGCGGGATCGCACCCTTGCTGCTTGGCTACTGCGCCTTTGATCGCGATGTGAATATCTCTGGCGTAATCCTTAACAAAACCGGCGGTGCGCGCCACGAGGCCAAGCTGCGCGCCGCGACCGAAACCTATACCGATCTGCCGATTTTGGGGGCGATTTCGCGAACCAGCGCGCTTGATATTGGCGAGCGTCACTTGGGTCTCACCACCCCAGCCGAGACCGGCGAACTGGCGCAAAAGATCGCCGAATTTGGCCGAATTATCAGCGATTCGGTTGATCTTGACCACCTTGAATCGGTGGCAAGATCAGCGCCGGTTCTGAAGGGTAAACGCACCAAAACCTCCGCGCACCCGACGTGTGATATTCGCATCGGCATCGCGCAGGATCGCGCGTTTGGCTTTTATTATGCCGATGATCTAGAGGCATTTGCCGAGGCCGGGGCAACCCTCGTGCCGTTCAACACATTAACCGCCACCACCTTGCCCGACATGGACGGCCTGTTCATCGGTGGCGGTTTTCCCGAAATGCAGATGCACGCACTTGCCGCCAACAAGCCCCTGCGTGCGTCGATCAAGTTGGCGATTCAAAATGGCCTGCCGACCTATGCGGAATGTGGCGGCTTGATGTATCTCTGCCGCTCGTTGAGTTGGCAAGGCGCGCGCGCCGAAATGGTCGGTGTTCTGCCGGGCGATGCGCTGATGCACCCCCGTCCGCAGGGGCGTGGCTATACCAAATACCAACCGACCAGCGCCCATCTGTGGGGCGAGAAAACCGGCGAAATTCCCGCGCATGAGTTTCATTACGCAAGCATTGAAAACCTGCCCGACCACATGATTTACGCCCGTCACATGACCCGTGGAGCAGGTATCAGCGGGTCCAAAGACGGGCTTCTGGTCCACAACTTGCTAGCCGGATTTTGCCATTTGCGCAACTCGCCGTCCAATCCGTGGGTAGCGCAGTTCGCTGATTTCGTGCGTCAAAACAAGCGACAACAAAAAAACCCCACCGATCTGGCAGGGCTTTGATGATTTATCTCACTCGGTTTACAAAGCGTCAGCAGCGCTTGATTTGAAACTTGTAAATTTTACCTTCAGTCGAGGTGCTCAGCAGCTCGTTGCCGGTTTGATTACAAAATGCCGCAAAGTCGGCAACAGAGCCGGGATCGGTTGAGCGCACTTCAAGTATCTCGCCTTGTGGCACAGATTTCAGCGCTTTTTTCGCCTTCAGGATCGGCAGCGGACAGTTCAGCCCCTCTGCGTTCAGTACATGTTCAGTCATTGTTAAGATGCCTTTCTTGTTCGTAAATTCAACCGGCCCAAGGGCCGAATGAAGCGCCTAGATTGCCAGGCTTAGATATAAAGATTGATGTCGGATTTCAGCGCGCCTTCCATATAGGTCGCCGCCCCGCCGATCTCGATTCCGTCGATCATTTGGTCGGGTGAAAACTCGAACAAATCCATGGTCATCTGACAGGCGATCATGCGCACATCACTTTCCACGGCGGCTTCGCGCAGCTCTTCAATCGAGGCCACACCCTTTTTCTTGATCAGGTTTTTCATCATGGTCGTGGTCAAACGATCCACGCCGGGGATCATCGGCGCGAGGTTCGGCATGGCCATGTGCATGCCCATCATCGGCATTTTCATCGCCGGATTGCCGAGGGTCGATATCTTGAGGTCGAGGTTTTTGTTCAAGAGCGGTAGCCCGTAAAACGTGAAAAACATCGTCACATCAACATCCATCGCCGCCGCTGTCGTGGCCAGAATAAACGGGGGGTAAGCCCAGTCAAGCGAGCCTTTTGTGACAATGATCGACATACTCTTGGCGTTGTTCATATCCCCTGATTTTTGATTATCCAGCATGTCTTTTTCCCTCCTGACTGCTGTTGAAATTATTTAGATAGTTAAGCATATTAGGAATAGTGAATACTAAAATTTTCACCACCGGTCAAGGAAACAGGCCGATGTTCAAGCTGAAGTGAAGCGTTTACTTGCGCGCCGCCCCGATTTTATGCTGTATGCGCACATTATAAGGGTCGCCCGCGACCGGAGCCGGATAGAGAAATGGAAAGTTTCGCCGACATGGATATTTCGCAACTGAAGGATAAGGCGGACAAAGCCACCGCGCTGTTAAAGGTGATGGCCAACCGCTCGCGCTTGATGATTCTGTGCAATCTGCTTGACGGCGAAAAAAACGTGCAGCAGTTGCAAGAGCAGGTCGGCTTGAGCCAATCGGCCCTGTCCCAACAACTGGCAATTTTGCGCGGTGAAAAGCTGGTCTCGACCCGACGCGAGGCCCAGTCGGTATTCTATTCCCTCGCCAGCACCGAGGTCGAAACCGTGATCGGCACGCTTTACGACCTCTATTGTCGCCCCTGATTTCCAGCGACAAAGCCCCCTCATTTCCCGCCAAATCACCCCAAAGTAAGATCGCTTTGATGTAGGCGTACCATTTCATAATGATATATGCTAATGTTTGATTATGAACTGACATCAAGTCAGAAATAGTCAGACAGGGAAAGTATAACATGTTGGATACGCTGAAAGAAATCGTGATTAACTCGCCCGGATTTTATGTGGCATGGGGTGGGTTATTGATTGGATTAACCTTTGGTTTTATCGTTTTTCGCACCAATTTTTGCACTATGGGGTCGATCTCGGACATTTTGTCGTTTGGCGATTATGGCCGGTTTCGCGCGTGGTTATTAGCCGGAGCAGTGGCGATGGTCGGTGTGACCCTGTTGCAATTGGCTGGCGTGATGGATGCGGCCGACACCATGTATATGTCGCCGCGTTTTGGCTGGCTTGGCAATGTGGTCGGCGGGCTGATGTTCGGATTTGGCATGGTTTATGCAGGCGGTTGCGTTAGCCGAAATCTGGTGCGCGCGGGGGGCGGCGACATGCGTTCCTTGGTCATTCTCATCATCACCGGAGTGTTCGCGTTCATGACAATCGGCGGTTTGATCGGCCCGCTCAGGATTGCGCTGTTTTCGCCTTCGACCATAGATTTGACCGAAAGCGGGCTGAAAACGCAAGGCTTGGCCGAGATGACAGCCTATGTTTTTGGCATGGCTGCCGACAGCTTATCCGTGGCCTTGCCGCTGGGTGTTGCCGCGCTGATCACCGTATATTGTTTTAAAGATCGTCGGTTTCGCACCTCGCGCGCCAATGTGATTGCCGGTGTCGGGATTGGCCTGCTGATCGTCGCAGGGTGGTTTTTGACCGGGCTGGCGCAGGACGATTTTGCCGATGTTCCGGTTCAGCTTATCTCGCTGACCTATGTGCGTCCGGCGGGGGATTCGCTTGAATATCTGATGCGTTTCACCGCTCTTGGCGCGCCGGGTTTCGGGGTGGTGACCACGGTTGGTGCGCTGCTTGGCGGCACACTTGGAGCGCTTTCCACAGGCCGGTTTCGACTGACGACATTTGCCGATCCCAGCGATTCTCTGCGCAATATGTTCGGTGCGGCCTTCATGGGAATTGGCGGAGTTTTGGCGCTTGGCTGTACCGTCGGTCAGGCGCTCAGCGGCTTTTCAACGCTGGCAATGGGTTCAATCATCACGTTCTTTTTCATCGTGCTTGGCGGAATTGCCGGTATGAAAACGATGGAGCGGTTCGCCTAAAGAACGTTGTTCCCCCGCCTGTTCAGGGCGGGGGCATTTGTTCTTATCCCTGTCTCAGCCCTCGTCGTCTTCCGGCAATAATTGCGCCGCAACCTTCAAGGCAATTGCACGATAAGCCTCGGCATGAACGCTGTCAGGTTCGGCCACCACAATCGGTGTGCCAAGGTCAGAGTTGCGCCGGATATCCATGTGCAAAGGGATCGCGCCAAGGAACGGAACACCAAGTTTTCGCGCCTCTTCTTCGGCTCCGCCATGGCCGAAAATATCCGAAGTTTTGCCGCAATGAGGGCAGACAAACTGGCTCATATTCTCGACGATACCCATGATTGGCACATCGACATTCTTGAACATCTTCAAGCCCTTACGTGCGTCAATCAGCGCCAGATCTTGCGGCGTAGACACGATAACAGAGCCAGTCAGCGGCACTTGTTGCGCCATCGTCAACTGGGCGTCCCCGGTGCCCGGCGGCATGTCCAGAACCAGTACGTCAAGCTCTCCCCACTCGACCTCGCGCACCATTTGCATTAAGGCCGAGACCACCATCGGCCCGCGCCAGATCACCGGCGATTCCTCGTCCTGAAGAAAGCCCATCGACATGACTTTGATGCCGTAATGCTCCATCGGGATGATGCGGTCGTTTTCAATTTCGGGGCGGCCCGACATGCCCATCAGGCGCGGCATCGATGGCCCGTAAATGTCGGCGTCAAGCAGGCCGACGGTCATACCTAGCGCGCGAAATGACAGCGCCAGATTGACCGCCGTTGTCGATTTCCCAACCCCGCCCTTGCCCGAAGCCACGGCCAGTATGGTGCGAATCCCGGCAATTGCCCCCGCCGCCGGGCGAAGATCGGCGCCGACATTGCGCTGTTTCTTACGGGTCAGTTTCGGCGGTTGCTGCGCGGGGTCAAACTGCTCGGGTTCTGCGGTGGTCAGCGCGACAAGCACACTCGTAACCCCGTCAAGTGCCGCGACTTTTCGCTCGGCTTCGGCGCGCATCGCCCCAAGCTTGCCGGTAAACCCCTGCGGAGCTGTGATCGAGAAAATGACCTTGCCGCCTGAAACCTTAATATCGGACACCAGACCTTGCGAGACGATGTTGCCCTGCAACCCCTCTGCCGTCACGGTTTCCAGCTCCGTTAGAATTTTAGTCTTCATACGCCCACCCTGTTCGTTAACATATTTCATGCATACATTAGAATATTTATAAGTGTTTTGCAAGCGACCCTAATCCGGCAACTTTGGAAAATAGCCCCCCTTTTTGCCGACAATAAACTCGCGAAACTTCTCGGTAACCGCCGTCAGCGGCATATCGCGCCGGTGCATCAAAAACCATTGCCGCGTAATCGGCACACCTGCCGCGCGTATCTGCACCAGCCGCCCATCCTCCAACTCATTGGCAACCGTGTGACCCGAAATAAACGCGATCCCCAGATCGGCAATCACCGCCTGTTTGATGGTCTCATTGGTGCCCATGCTGATGGTTTTATAACCTTGTCCTTCGCCCAAACGATCCAGCAGACGCTCCATCAAAATGCGGGTGCCAGAGCCGCGCTCGCGGGTTAAAAACGTCTCTTGTAATAACTCGTCGGGCGAAACGTCGCAGCCCGTGGCCAGTTTGTGGCCCTTGGGCGCGATGAAAATATGTGGGTGCGGGCCAAGAATCTCAGCCGTGACCACGGGCGCGCGCGGCGGTCGCCCCATGATTGCCACATCCACCGTCCCCTCCATCACCAGCGCGATAATCTCCTCGCGATTGCCGATTCTAAGGCCGACCTGAATGTTGGGATTGGCCTTTTGAAAGCCCGAAACAAGCTGCGGCGCAAAGTATTTTCCGGTGCTGACACAGCCGATTGCCAGATAGCCAAACTTGCCCTCGCGGATGGATTTTACCCTTTCATAACAAGAGGTCAGCGTCGCCTCGACTTGCCGTACCGAGGTCAACACTTGCTGCCCAGACGAGGTTAGACTGGTCTTGCCATCATTGCCGCGCATCACCAGCCGACTGCCAAGATTTTCTTCGAGCAGACGCAGTTGCGTGGACACCGCAGGCGGGGTCAGACCCAGCGATTCGGCAGCGGCAGTAAGCGAGCCATTGTCATTGATCGCTACCAGCGCGCGCAGTTGTTTCAAGGTGATTGCCGCATCGTTGATCATAAAAATTATTTAACACGTTTGAGATTTTTTTCAATTTCCTTTTTGCCGAGTTCAGGGCAAACAAACGCCAATACTGGACGAACATCGAGGAAACACAAGATGGCCAATCCCGTGGAGCTTGCCGCTTATCTGGCAAAAAACCCCGACATTCCCGATAATTTGGGGGCGGTGGTCCTCGCCATGTGTTCCGTTGGTAAACAGCTTTCCCACAAGATTTCCCGAGGCGCGCTTGAGGGCGCGATGGGCGAGGAAATCGGTGAAAATACCGATGGAGACAATCAAAAAGCGCTGGATATAATTGCCGATGAGGCGTTTTTTGCGGCCCTCAAAGGCAGCGATGTGCGTTGGTACGCCTCCGAGGAACAAGAGGTCGTGGTCGAGGCCAATAAAGGTGGGTCGCTTGCGCTGGCAACCGACCCGCTGGATGGATCGTCCAACATCGACGTTAACGTTTCCATCGGCACGATCTTTTCGATTTTCGACGCAAAAGATGACCCAAACGAGAGCTTTCTGCGCCCCGGAACCGAGCAGCTCGCCGCAGGCTATATTATATACGGCCCTCAAACCGGCCTGATGGTCACCTTTGGCAACGGCACTTTGTCGTTTATTCTCGATCCCGATATTGGCGAGTTTGTGCTTCTGAACGAGGCGATAAAAGTACCTGATGCATCGTCGGAATACTCGATCAATGCCTCCAATTACCGCCACTGGCAAAAACCGGTTCGCGCCTATATCGACGATTGTCTGGCGGGCGAAACCGGCCCGCGCGGACGCAATTTCAACATGCGCTGGGTCGCGTCACTGGTCGCCGAAACCCACCGGATCATCACGCGCGGCGGGATTTTCCTCTATCCCCGCGATGCCCGCCCCGGCTATGAAAACGGCCGCTTGCGGATGGTCTATGAATGCGCCCCGATCGCCATGCTGGTCGAGCAGGCGGGCGGCAAAGTCACCGATGGCTGTGATCGACTGCTTGAGCAAAAGGTTAAGACCTTGCACGGTCGCACCCCGCTGATTTTTGGCACACCAGAAAAAGTCGCGCGCGTCGCCACCTATCACGACCTACCCGAAAGCGAGACTTCGGCTCTGTTCCGCGAGCGCGGTTTATTTCGAGAAT